>JBEILF010000116.1:0-7616 GCA_040379385.1 Burkholderiales bacterium
ATTCATCTGTAGTTGCCGAGTTAACAAAACCGCCTCATTCCCGCGCACAACCACAGGGCTTGTGCCGGGCGGGGATCCATTCTGTTCAGCGTTGGTGACGCCAAAGTTAGGCTCCCGCCTGCGCGGGAGCGGGGTTTTTTTGTAATTCATCTGTAGTTGCCGAGTTAATAAAACCGCCTCATTCCCGCGCACAACCACAGGGCTTGTGCCGGGCGGGGAGCCAATTTGACTTCGTGCTTGCCACGCAAAATTAGGCTCCCGCCTGCGCGGGAGCGGGGGTTTTTTATTTGAATTAAGTTGCCGAGTTAACAAAACCGCCTCGTCCCAGCGACGTTGCCAAGCAATTTCGCGGTTGGAAATGCCCGCTAGTAGGGGAGTTTTCTGACCGGTTATCGATCCGAAACCGCAGCTTCTAACAGCGTCAATGATTGCGCGCCCGCGTCGAGTCTGGCGCGAACGCCGAGCGGAATGGTGAAATTGTTTGTGATGTGACCAAACGAAAAACCATAGACAGCGGGCACACGCAGGCCAGCGAAATGATCGTCGATCGCCTGTTCGAGCGATAGGCGCGGCTCACTGTCGGTCGGCGCACCCGCGTCCATGCTGCGGCGAAACACGCCCAACATCACACCAGCGGCGTCGTTAAACGGGATCGACTGCTTTAGCTGCGTGAGCATACGATCAATGCGATAAGGCGCTTCGCGTATCTCTTCCAAAAACAACAGCGCGCCCCGCCAATCTGGCGCGTATGGCGTGCCGATCAGGGCGGACAACACGGCGAGGTTGCCACCGATCAGGCGGCCCTCTGCCATACCTGGAGTGAGTGTGCGGAGCTTGTACTCGGCGGCTCCCGGCACCGCGTTTTCCGCTTCGACGCGGTTGGCGTCCGACATATAGATGGTGGTCTGGTCGCGGGGGTGCATCAATACCGCTTGCAGTTGGGTCATCGAATAGTCGCTGATGGTGGGTCCCGGCGCGGTCGGGCCGTGAAATGTGACAAGACCGCTGTGTTTCATGATGGCAAGATGGAGTGCGGTGATGTCGGAAAAACCGATAAAGATTTTCGGGTTGTTGCGTATCAGGCGGTAATCGATCAGCGGCAGCATTTGTGATGCGCCCGAACCGCCTCGCAGCGCCCAGATGGCGTTCACCTCGCGGTCGCGAAACATGTCGTGAAGGTCGGCAACGCGTTGTTGCGGCGTGCCGGCGGTGTTACCGCGCACCGCCAAGATATTCCTAGAGAGCTTCACCCGGAAACCCAAGCCCTCCAAGTGTTTCACACGCGCTTCCACATACGCCGAATTGCTGCCGCCAGACGGCGCGATGAGACCGATCAAATCACCATGCTTGAGCCTGCGTGGTTTGATGATCGATGCCGCACGCGTGAGGCGGCCAACCGATTGGCCCGAGGCTGGTGCAGCGTAGGTGCGGGTCACCATCAAGGTAGAAACAGCGGCACTCACAGCGAGCAACAGATCACGTCGTTTCATCGATTCTATCGACTAAAAAAAGGGGTGCTCGAAAGCACCCCTTTAGTTGTATTGCCGTAACAGTCTAGGTGGGCCTAGAACTTATAGGTAAGGTTCAACGTGTAGGCGCGACCGCGCGGATTGGCCACACGTGCGTCCCATGCGGTACCTGGTGCAAAGTCAACGTTCGCCGCCGTGAATGGCGGATCGGTATTCAGGACGTTCTGGACACCACCGATGACCGTCAGGTTCTTGATGCCTTTGTAGGTCGCTGAGATGTTGTACAAAATGTAGCTGTCCACTTTTGACTTCCAATCAGGCGCAAATGCCACGCCATCCGGTACAAAGTCGTTGTAACCCGATGTGTAGCTCTGGCTGAGGGTGCTGCTCCAGTCGCCACGTGTGTACGTGATGCGTGCGTTGTGCTTCCACCTAGGATAAATGGTGGATGCATCCCACGCGCCATCAACGGCCTCGACATAGTCACGCGTCTTGAAGATCCGTGACTTGTAGCTCTTCATCCGGGTGCCGTCAATCGTCGCCGTCCACTTTGCGCCAAGGGCGCGCCAGTTGGCAGTCGCGCTAAATTCTGTGCCGCGGGCGATGTCACCATCCGCGTTGACATAACCCGCGCGGATCGCGGTGAGTGCGCCGGTCGAGTTACGGATAAAGCTGTCTGGGAACGTTTGGAAGTTGGCCAGGACGCCGTTCGCACCAGTGACCTGCAACAAGAAGATACGCTGTGTGCGCTCAATCTTCCAGTCATCCACGGACAGGGTCAGCCAGTTGAATGGCGAGACCACAAAACCGATGGTGTTCTGCTTAGAGATCTCCGGCTTCAGGAATGGATTGCCGCCGCTGATCTGATCCACACGGATACCGCAATTCGGGTTGCCCGCAGTGAAGGTCGCACATAAGGTCGGATCGTTGATGTTCTGCGCCAAAGGCGACGGGCCACCCACCGAATAAAGCTGGAAGAAACTCGGTGCGCGGAAGCCCTCACTGTAGGACCCGCGGAACACGAGTTGGTCGAGCGGCGAGAAGCGGACGGAGTACTTTGGATTCGTTGTGTTTCCAAAGTCGCTGTAACGGTCATTACGCACCGCCGCCGTGACTTCGAGCGACTTCAAGATTGGAATGGCAACTTCCAAATAGGTTGCTTTGATGTCACGTGTCGCCCGTGCAATGCCGGTATCAAACGGTGCATTGTTAATAGCCAGGGCTGGCGCGTCGTTGCGGAACCTAAAGGACTCTTTGCGAACATCAAAGCCAACGGCGGCGGCGACCGAGCCGGCTGGCAACTTAAACAATTCGCCCGAAATCGAGCCGTCAAACTGGTCAAGGCCCGCCTCGCCGCCAAATAGTGATGCACCGGTCGCGCTCGCGGCGTTAATCAGTGACATCGCCTGTGGGGTCTGCGTTTGTCCCGGCAGGAGCCAGAGGTTGATCAGGCCCGTGCCCAACGCGGCGCGAAGCTGAGCATCGTAGTAGTAGCCGCCCGCGAGAGTTGAACCGGCGCGGTTGCCCGCCTGCGAGTAACCCAGCTTGTAGTCATAGTTCCAAATGGAGCCTTCAAGCGCAACCAAGGCACGGTACGCAGTGGAGACATTGGTGCTCTCACGTTTGCCGCAAGCCACACAACGCCAGCGCCACGCGATCGGGGCGTTATTGTTATATGTCGGAATAAACGCGCTCAGGCTTTGGTAGAACGGCCCACCGACTGGATACGCTGCGCCGTTGGCGATGCTACCGGTCAACTGTACTTCCTCAAACTGGTTGGTCGCTTCCGTTCTGGAGCCGACCAATTCAACAATTGCGCTGTGGTTTGGACTGAAAGCCCATGTACCACGCGCCACCAGGTTTTGACGATCCACCGGTTGGATGAGCACGCGTTGTTTACCATAGTCGTACGCGCAGCCGCGTGCCGAGTTGTAAAACGCTGGCCCCAAAACGTCGGCACGATACTGGAACGAGTCTTGAATGATGTCGCAGCGATTCTGGAAGCTGAGCAGGTTCGCGCGATTCATGAAGATATTCGTGACCGGCAAGGTGTAAGAACCGATGATCGGTGAGCCAATCGGATTGACGCCCAAGGCGGTACCGGCACCCTGGTTCTGGGTGGCGAATGGACCGCCGCCGGTATCCGGGGTGAGACCACGGTTGGGCTGGTTACCGTTTACGAAGCTACGCTGCGAGCCGGCCAATTTTTCCTGGCGGTCGAGGGTGAAGCTGGCAACGACGTTGAAGCCGTCTTTACCCAGATCGCCATAACCTGCCACGATGGAACCACGGGTGAAGTTGCCGCCGCCGTCATGGGTGACGTTGGTAGAGGCATTCAACTGCACACCCGTGAAGTCCTTGCGCATGATGAAGTTGATCACACCGCCGATCGCGTCCGTGCCATAGATGGCGGAAGCGCCATCCTTAAGGACTTCGACCCGTTGAACTGCCGCCAACGGAATCGAGTTCAAATCCACCGCGTTGCCGCGCGCACCGTGGGTCGATACCCGTCTGCCATTCAGCAGGATGAGTGTGCTGGAAGCGCCCAAGCCGCGCAGGTTTGCCGAGGCAACACTATTACTGTTGCGGTTTTCGTTGGCGTTGACGCTGAAAGCGACGTTGGACGACATGTTGTCCGCGCCCGAACCGTTTGCGGATAGCATCATGACGAGTTGTTCTGCGCTGGTAATGCCTTCCCGTTCAATTTCTTCACGGGTAATAACCTGTAGAGGTGTTGCACCCTCAGCCTGGACACGCTTGATACTCGAGCCCGTGACCTCAATTTTTTCAGTTTTTGGCGGGTCGGCCTTCGCCGGAGCAGCGGGGGAAACCGTTGGTGTTTGCGCGAGCGCTGGACCTGCGATGCAGATCAGCGAGACGATCTGAGCGAGCTGTTTGAGTTTCACTTGACTCTCCTTGTTATAACTAAACCTGAAGGGTGATGCCGAAATGCTGCGAAAAGATGTCGTTTGTACGGGTAACGAAACGACGGTATCCGGGTGCTGTCCTAACGTCTTTTTGTGATGACAACAGCTTTTGGCCATTGCTCGGTAATGTTTTGGCAACATACGCGACGACGATCAGAAATGACGTAACGCAAAAAATCTAATACCAATATACTACCAATGGTGTTTTCCGTGCTGTCCGTGACCGAAATACAACAATTCGGGGTGGTGCCGTGGGCTCGCCGTTGAAGCACGCAAACTTTCGGGCAAAGCATGCAACAAATGACGAATTTCAAGAGGGGAAGATGTCGAGGCGCTGGATTGTAGGTGGCGTTGCCTGGGTTCTATTTTCCACCGCTGCCATGGCCCAGTTGCCTGCGCGGGTGACCGAGATGTTGCGTATTAGCAACATGCCTGAGCAAGCGCTCGGCGTGGCAGTGATCCGCCTGTCCGACAATAAACTCATCTGGTCTCAATTCGCCGACCAGTCGATGCAACCCGCCTCCACGATCAAGGTGCTGACGGCGATCGTTGGGCTAGACAAACTTGGGCCTGCTTATCGAAGCCGGACCGTGTTGCTGGCATCCGCGCCGGTGGTCGAAGGCGTTCTACAGGGGGACCTCACGCTACGCGGCGAGGGCAATACCGATATTACCTGGCAGGACTTTCAGCGCATGTTGCAGAGTCTTCGCCACCAAGGAATCCGCGAAATTGCCGGAAATTTGGTGGTCGATCGGACGTTTTTTTCCCCGACCAGACTTGATATCGGCTTGGCTCCGTTCGATGAATCGCCGGAGTTTCGCTATAACGTCATTCCTGACGCAATGCTGATTAATACGAACGTGGCGCAGTTCGATATTGACTCGACAGCCGGCCATTTTCAGCTCCGTTTGACGCCCCCTCTGGACGGCGTAAAAGTGATTTCGAACATGACGTTGGTCGAACGGTCTTGCGAGAAGTGGGAAGATGGCTGGAAGATACCCACCGTGGTGAACGCAGCAGCGGATGATTTACGCATTTACTTGGAAGGCGAATATCCGAAAAACTGCACAACGACGACAAACTTGAACGTTGTCGACCGCACGGAATATGTAGCCCGCCTGTTCGGTAAGTTGTGGCGCGACCTTGGCGGCACCATTAAGGGGGCTGTGGTAGAAACGCAATCAGCAAGTCCTAAAGCCGCTAATACGGTATCCGCGACATCGCCAGTGCGGGTATTGGCTGAGCACCGGGCGCGCCCACTGGCGGAGGTGTCGCGCAACGTTAACAAGGTCTCGGACAACACCATCACGCGCATGATCTACTTGACGCTGGGCACCGATATGGTGAGCCGGGCAACGCCAGACGCTGTTGGTACGACAGCACGCCTGCCAACCCTTACCCGCGCGGGGAACGAAGTGAAGGATTGGCTGAAGCAGCGTGGTATTGATACAGCGGGCATCGTTCTGGACAACGGATCTGGGCTGTCGCGCAGCGAGCGCATTTCACCGCGCCAACTGGCCAGCGTGCTTCAGGCCGCCCATCGCAGCAAGTGGGCACCGGAGTTTCTATCCAGTCTGCCCATCGTCGCGGTCGATGGATCAATGCGCAGCCGGTTGAAGGATAGTCCCGCAGCGGAGACGGCGCGCATCAAAACCGGCGGGCTGCGCAATGTGGTGTCAGTCGCAGGATATGTCACCAATGCCGCCGGAGAAGTGCACGCAGTGGTTGGCATGGTCAACGATGATCGTGCTGCGCTGGCTGGCGGTCGCGCAATACTCGACGCTTTGCTGGATGAAGTCGCGCGGTCAAACACGATATTCGTGTCGACCAAGTAGCCGAGTCACTCCGAATTCAAAGCACACGCGGATAGTTTGCGCGCACTTGTTGGCGGTCGCCAAAATCAAAGTGCCACCATTCAGTGCTGATCCCGCGGTAGCCACTGCCGGTCATCACACGCCGTAGCAGTTGGCGGTTGGCAAGTTGGCTCTCGGTCAATTGCCCTTGCAGAAAAAAGCCCTCTTCGAGGCCTGGGTGGGAGAGTTCAGTCAAGTCGTCGAATGGCGTGCCCATATCAAGCTCTCCGGCAGCGGCATCCGCCAGCGTGACGTCGACCGCCATTCCAAACGAGTGAATTGAGCCCGCGATGGGATGGGCCAGATACATAGTCAAGGGTGTGCCCTCAAGCGCCTGCCAAAGTGCTTCTTGCACGCGCTGGGGACGTAGCGCGTCCAGCACCAGCAGCCGAAGATGGGGGTGCGTCGACGACAATACGCTTGACGCCACCTCAAGCGCATCGGCAGCCTCCTTGTGCAGCCATGCGCAATCCAAGTCGCCGTAAAGGTTGCGGCCGACAAAGTTATTCGGCGTGCCGTACCTGAGATCAAGCGTGATGCCGGGGATAGACGAGAGGTGTCGAAACCCGGCATGCAGCGCAAGATCTTCAATACGAAATGTGGGTGCAGCCATTGATCGAGTCTGGTCGTGGTTGAGCTGAACAAAAATGCGGTCGCTCGGTGGGGTGGCGCTCGCGGGTAAAATCACACTCTAGCGACTTGAAACACCACTCGCAACTTGAGCGACGACCGAATTCCACCGTATTTTCCTTGCCATCGCGTCCATGCATTTTCAATCCACTCAACTTTCCGGCATTTTCCCCGGCCCGCGCTTGATTGTGACCGGCGCGGTGCACGGCAACGAGACGTGCGGAACCATCGCCATCAAACGCGTGCTTGCAGATATCGACGCGGGTCGCGTGAACATCGTTGCCGGCCATGTCACCTTTGTGCCAATCACGAATCCGCTCGCGTATCAGAAAGGCGACCGAGTCGGTGATAGAAACCTCAACCGCAACTTGTACCCAGTCGACGAGCCGGTTGAGTTTGAGGATCACGTGGCGAATTGGCTTTGCCCGCTGCTTGCCGAACACGATGCGTTGTTGGATCTGCACTCTACGCGTGCAAAAAACCCCGCTTTTGCGATGTTAGGGCCTGTCGACAATGACGGAGACTTGCAGCCTTTCAAACATCATGCCAAGGAGCGGGAGATGGCGGCGCATCTTGGCGTTCACCGTTTTGTCGATGGGTGGCTCGACACCTATGCGCTTGGTGTCAGGCGCCGTCAACAACGAGCGCACACCACTGCGACAGCGTTAAACCCGCACAATATGGATTCTCGTTATGGCGTGGGCACGACCGAATACATGCGCTCCGTTGGCGGCTAC
>JBEILF010000117.1:0-7527 GCA_040379385.1 Burkholderiales bacterium
ATTGCCATTCTCGACCTGCGGATACAAAAGCTATGGCTGATTCGTGACCGAATGGGTCTCAAGCCGATGGTCTACTCTTACATCGACGGAAATTTGGCGTTCGGCTCCACCGTCCGCAGCGTGCTTCCCTTTGTGCCTGCCAATGTCCGCCAATGGGACCGTTATGCGATTGACGCCTACCTAGCGCACCGCTATGTCCCTGCGCCACGGACTATCTTCAAAAACATACAGCGCTTGCCCAATGCGCATTGGTTATCACTTGAATTGGCAACCCGACGTATTGAAACCAAGTGTTATTGGACACCTCCCGATGCACTGGCCGAACAACCTATACCCGATGAGCAATGGCTTGCGACGCTTGATGCAGCGGTATCCATGCGCACGGTTGCCGACCGACCACTTGGGGTGTTTCTCTCCTCCGGCATTGACTCGTCAACAGTGGCATCTCGCCTTGCATTGACCGGGCATTCGGCGCTGCAAACATTTACCGCAGGCTTCGACAAGCCGGAAATGGATGAATCGCCTACGGCGGCAAAGATAGCGGCAGTACTGGGCTTTCCTAATCAAGTGATCGCCGTCCCCGGTTCAGTTCGTGACGATATCGATCAAATTATTGATGACCTCGACGAACCATTTGCCGACCCATCGGCGATACCGAGCTGGTATCTCGCGCGCGAGACCACCAAACATGTGAAAGTGGTTTTGGGTGGAGACGGGGGCGACGAACTGTTTGCGGGCTACAAGCGCTTTGACAAACATCTCAAGACAAGCTGGCGTCGCAACATCTTCGGTGGCGACAACAGCGTACCGCGCAACCGCGATATCACCGGCGGTGGTGTCTCCAAGTTTTTCGACGAGGTCCGCCTTGACTGGTGGCGTGCCTACAGCCTGCGTTTCTCAGGCTTTACCCCTTCACAGCGCGCCGCATTGCAGCCCGCACTTGCAGGCAAAAGCCCGGTCTACTGGCGGGGGATGGAGCAACGTACGGCGCAAAAATGGCTGGAGACGGCCAATCCACGTGGGCCTATCAGCGAGCTTCTGGAAATAGACCGCCTGAACTATTTGCCCGAATACATCCTGCGTAAAGGCGACCTGTGCACCATGGCGCACGGACTCGAACTGCGAGCGCCGTTGTTAGACCATGCCTGGGTTTCACTGGTACACAGCATGCCAACCAGCCAACGGTTTACCCAGCCGGCCAAACAACTGTTGCGTGTGGCCATGCCACAACTTGCCGCGTCCGATATCGATCTATTCAACGCCAAGAAAAAAGGCTTTAATCCGCCGCTAGACACTTGGTTGAAAATCGATCTGGCAGATCGGCTAGACGACATGCCTGCCAATCTTGAGCGGCTCACCGACGGCCAAATTCGCGGCAACGCCGCCAAACAACTTTTGATTTACTACCGCCGTGGAAACTCGCGCTACGCTGAACAAATCTTTCAGTTGCTGGTCTTGGAGATGTCATTAACACAGCTCGACAGACTACGCGGAGAGTTGCCGTGATCATTACCGCAGCCGAGGCGGATCAGGCCCAACGTGTCCTCATCATCAACGTCACCCGGATTGGCGATACCCTGCTTGCCACGCCGGCCATGCGTGCCATTGCCGCACATTTTCCAAACGCCACGGTCACCTGCCTGGGCCACCCACAGCGTGCGGAGATAATGCGGCATTTGCCCTATCTCGGCAAGGTAGGCACGATCACCAAAAAATCGGCGTGGGCAAGAGGCTGGAAAGATGCAATCACCAAGCCCGAATACGACTATGCGTTTGTCTGGGGTCAAGACTCGGCGCTGGTGCGTTACGCGCTGCGCAAGGCTCGCTGTGTCGTCGCCGAACGTCAGCAGGATGATACGATCAATCAGAAGCTTGCCTTTGCCTTCAATGCGCCACCACAGAACAGCATCCACGCGGTCGCGTGGTTTCTGGCGCTGCCAGCGGCTGTGGGAATCGCGGCCAACGGCTTCGGCATTGATATTGCGATTACCAAAGAAGAACTGTCCAGCGCGGCCAAAACCATGTTTGGCATTTTCGGCGCATCAAATCACTCTCCTGTCGTCGGATTTCAAGTCGCGAGTTTTGCAACAAAGTCGTGGCGCGATTGGCCGATTCAACGGTTTCTTGATTTAGCCCTGCGCATCGTCCAGTACTATCCGGATGCGCGTTTTGTATGTTTTGGTGCGTCAGCAGATCAACCACGTATCGCAGAACTTGAACGCTCGCTCGGCGGTCGGGTCATCAGTTTTGCGGGCAAGACAACTCTACGTGAAACGGTCGCTTTAATGTCCCACTTGGATCTGTACGTCGGCATCGACACAGGCCCCACACATCTGTACAGCGCACTGAAGAAGCCGATGGTGGTGCTATATCACCCATCGATTCCGAGCGCGCTTTATAAGCCGCTGGGCCACCCCGCACTCGCCGCCATTGATCACGCGCTTGCCGGCCCCACCTGTCGCAACAAAATTTCGATGAACGAAATCGACGCTGAACTTGTCTGGCGTGCGGTGCACGGCGCTCTGGAAGGTGAGCCTTCGACACTTCCCGGTATGCCATCGCCCGGCATAGATGCGGGCGTCGCCCCGTGGCCGGGTGACGCCCTGCCCTACAAATAACCTAGCCGCGTTAGAAGTAGGCCTCATCCATCGCCAGCACACTGTTGGCACCGTTAACGATGGCCTCGCAATATCCATCAGCGAATGGCAGGATGTGGTCGGCAAAAAAGCGTGCGGTCAACACTTTGGCCTTCAAGAAGTCGGTATCGTCTCCGCCCTTGGATAATTGATCAGCCGCAGCGATGGCCGAACGCGCCATGATCCAGCCGCCACACACAGTACCGGCCAACATCAGGTAGTGAACTGCACCAGCGTTAACGGCACCTTGATTTTCTTTGAACGTAATCGCGATCCACTCGGTCGCACGTTTGAAGTCTTCAAGTCCTCGTGCAAGCGTTTTTGCAATTGCTTTCAGATTCACGTCAGAAGATGACTCCAAGGAGCTTACTGTTTTTTGCATTTCTGCGATCAACGCCAGGGCAGTTTGGCCGCCTTCACGGCCGACCTTGCGACCGACCAAGTCATTGGCCTGAATGCCGGTCGTGCCTTCATAGATCGCCGAGATGCGTGAATCACGGTAGTACTGCGCCGCTCCGGTCTCCTCAATAAAGCCCATGCCGCCGTGAATTTGTACACCTAGTGAGGTGACTTGAATTCCAGCCTCGGTCGAATAGCCCTTGACAATCGGGATCATCAGATCGACCAGCGCTTGGTTGAAGCGCTTGGTTTGTTCATCTTCTGACCGCTCGGCGAGGTCTAAACACTTCGCCGTCCAATAGATCATCGCGCGGCACGCTTCTGCGTAAGCACGCATGGTCATCAGCATGCGCTTGACATCCGGATGATAGATGATCGGCACCGACTTTGGCGATTGGCCGAGTCTCGCAGGCACGGGTGTTGTCGGACGCCCTTGCACACGTTCACGTGCCCAGACCAGCGCGTGTTGGTAGGCGCGTTCAGAGATCGAAACCCCTTCGAGGCCGACCCCCAAACGCGCCGCGTTCATCATCACGAACATGTATTCTAGGCCGCGGTTGATTTCGCCCACCGGATAGCCGATTGCGCCACCGTTGTCTTCGCCGTACATCATCACACAGGTTGGGCTGGCGTGAATGCCAAGCTTGTGTTCGATCGACGCACACTTGACATCGTTGCGCGCGCCCAATGAGCCGTCGGCATTGACTAACACCTTCGGCACCAAAAACAGCGAAATTCCCTTCACACCTTCCGGTGCCCCTTCAACCCGGGCCAGCACCAAATGGATGATATTCTCCGTGTAATCGTGGTCGCCATAGGTAATAAAAATTTTCTGGCCGGTAATCTTGTAGCTGCCATCGCCCGCAGGGACGGCTTTAGTGCGAACCAATGCCAGATCAGATCCCGCTTGCGGCTCGGTTAAGTTCATCGTACCGGTCCATTTGCCTGCGACCATGTTCGGTAGAAACTTGTCTTTCAGCCCCTGCGCGGCATGCTGATCCAGCGCTTCAATCGCTCCAAGGGTAAGGAGCGGACAAAGTTTGAATGCCATGTTGGCGCTGCCTAGCATTTCTGCGACCGGCGTTGCCACAACGTGGGGCAGACCCTGTCCGCCAAATTCCACGGGCGCTTCGAGGCCACTCCAACCGCCTTCTACATACTTCCAATATGCGTCTTTGAAGCCTTTCGGCGTGGTCACATTACCATTGGAAATTCTTGCGCCTTCCTGGTCACCCGGGCGATTCAGTGGTGCTAGTACTTCGCTGGAGAACTTTGCGGCTTCTGAAAATATCGCATCGACCAGATCATCGGTGACGTCTTCACATCCGGGCAATTCGCGAATATCTGGCAGACCGACAACCTGTTTCAGGACGAACGCAATATCTTTCAGTGGTGCCGTGTATTGGGACATGATTCTCTCGGTTAGTTAATTCGGTGTAAGGTATTGTTGCTGCACTACAACGCGGCGGTCAGTTCCGGGACCAGCGTGAAAAGATCACCAACCAAGCCATAGTCAGCGACTTGGAAAATTGGCGCTTCAGGGTCTTTGTTTATCGCAACGATGACCTTGCTGTCTTTCATGCCGGCAAGATGCTGGATGGCTCCTGAGATGCCGACCGCGATATAGAGTTCCGGCGCAACCACCTTCCCGGTTTGGCCAACTTGATAGTCATTCGGCACAAAGCCCGCATCAACCGCTGCCCGTGAAGCGCCTAATGCGGCACCAAGTTTATCGGCGAGAGGCTCCAAAAACTGACGATATCGATCACCGTCACCCATGCCTCGGCCTCCCGATACGATCCGTTTGGCCGCAACCAATTCCGGTCGGTCGGACTTTGTCAGCTCTTGGCCGGTGACTTTCGATAGACCGCTGTCAGCGTGTGCCCCCACGCTTTCAATGGTCGCGTTGCCACCAGTCGGTGCGACTGCATCAAAACCAGTTGCGCGCACGGTGAGAACCTTGATGCTGTCTGCCGATTTCACGGTGGCGAATGCATTGCCGGCATAAATGGGACGCACGAACGTATCAGCGGCCTCAACGGCCACCACGTCTGAAAGCTGCGCGACGTCAAGCAGCGCCGCTACCCGCGGAGCCGTATTCTTGCCGCCGGCTGAGGCGGGAAACAAAACGTGTGAATAATTTTTTGCAAGGCCCACCACGAGTGGCGCAAGATTTTCTGCAACAGCCGAGCCAAGATGCGGCGCATCGGCGACCAGTACTTTACTGACACCGGCGGTCGCGGCCGCAGCACCGGCGGCAGCGGCGCAGTTGTTGCCAGCCACCAGCACGTGCACATCGCCACCAATTTTTTGCGCGCAGGCAATGGTGGCGGTGACGCCCGATTTCAAGGCGGAGTTATCGTGATCTGCGATTACCAAAATTGCCATTTCAATTTTTCCTGAAAGCGTTATCTATTGGGGAAACAGTGATTCGCAAGGCAAGGGCACTAAATTACCTTGGCTTCGTTCTTTAGCTTATCAACTAGCGCGGCCACGTCTGCCACCATCACGCCACCTTTGCGTTTCGGCGGCTCGACGACTCTCAACGTCGTCAGGCGCGGTACAACATCGACCCCGAGTGTCTCTGGGGTAACTACGTCCAACGGCTTTTTCTTCGCTTTCATAATGTTTGGCAGCGTCGCGTAACGAGGCGTATTCAGGCGTAAGTCGGTGGTGATGATCGCCGGCAACTTGATGGATAGCGTCTCAAGTCCGCCGTCGATTTCGCGCGTTACCGACGCCTCGTTGCCGCTGACAACGACTTTCGATGCAAAGGTGGCTTGAGACCAGCCAAGCAAGGCCGCCAACATCTGACCGGTTTGGTTAGAGTCGTCGTCGATAGCCTGTTTGCCAAGCAAAATGAGCTGCGGAGATTCTTTGACGGCAATCGCCCGCAACACCTTGGCGACACCGAGTGGTTGCACCTCGACCGCAGTCTCGACAAGGATAGCGCGATCCGCGCCCATGGCTAGCGCATTACGAAGCGTCTCTTGGCACTGCGCCACGCCGATGGACACCGCGATAATCTCGGAGGCAACACCAGCTTCCTTTAACCTGATGGCCTCTTCGACGGCTATTTCGTCGAACGGGTTCATCGACATCTTGACATTGGCGAGTTCAACGCCGCTTTGATCGGCTTTCACACGGACTTTTACGTTGTAGTCAACAACGCGTTTGACGGGGACAAGAATTTTCATCGGGTAGGTTCACATTATTTGTTGGGGTGCCGCGCAGTAGGCGCGGGAAGCGCACGAATTCAAACAAGCGTTTGAATTATAGAGGAGAGAATCGCGCTTCTAGCGGGCAACACAAGCCAATATGCTTTGGTCGCTCGTTGGTAGCGAAAAAACTGCGAATCAAAACTACCCTATCCACGGGCGTCTTCAGGCATTGTGCATTAATGCCCCCGCCAATCCTAGGGTTTGGTAAAACGGCTCCGCACGGGTGCCCAATATGCCGCCGCGACAATTGCGCCGGCCAGCATAAACTCCAGATTGATGAACAGATACTCTAATGCCGGGTACACCGTGTGGCCGTCCCAAGGCATCGCGCCGAAAACCGCAACTAACGCAAAGCTTGGTCGCGCCCATGCCTTGAATGTGATGAGGCCAATGGTGCTGGCCGTCGCGGCGACAAGGTAGGTCACTCCCACCCAGCTCGCCATCCAAGTGGATTGGTCCGCCATTTTTACATAGTCACGCAGCGCTACGGGTAGCTGTTCTGCGGTGAAAACGTGGCCGAAAATCGCCAATACAACACAGGCGAGATAGCACCCTATCAAAGTCCGGAATTGATTTGATGTCATGCGCTAAGTCTAACCGTTTTGGTGGTTTGTGCGTCGCCAAGAGACCGCACGCGCTGGTATTCTTTGCAGCCGCGCGCAAAATGAATGACACATTCGGCAGAGGATGGGGCAAACTAGAGGGTCACACGGGTCTACCACGGGCACACTCCTTTCTCCATGCATACGCCCCCTCTCCCTGCTGCGTTGTCCGGCAAGCGCTTCGAATTCGATAGCATCGCTGGAAGGATCAGCTGCTACGTCGACGGCAGCGGTCCGCCGCTCATGTTGGTGCATAGCGTTAACGCGGCAGCTTCTGCCGCCGAGATTCGTCCTTTGCACGAACACTACCGGCAAACACATAGCGTGTTTTCGCTCGATCTGCCCGGCTACGGATTTTCTGACCGCAGTGACCGTGAGTACACGCCGAGGTTGATGACCGATGCGCTGCATGCGCTGGTGGCACAGATTCAGGCGCGCTGCGGTGATGGGCCAATCGATGCGCTGGCGACGTCACTATCATGCGAATTCTTGGCACGGGCGGCGGTTGAGTCCCCCGACAAGTTTCGCTCGATTGCGTTGGTCAGTCCCACTGGATTTATGGGAACCACTGCGCGACGAAAACCCATCGGCAGCACCCGCGCACTGCCGTGGCTGCACCGTATCTTCACCGGCCCGGGCTGGGGCGGGGCAATTTTTCGCGGGCTGACG
>JBEILF010000118.1:0-7503 GCA_040379385.1 Burkholderiales bacterium
CCCGAGGCGTCGGTGATGGTGCCGGAAATCATCACTGGTAATCGATATGCCTGCGTCAATCCGCGCGCATCAAACTCTTCTTCGACGGCAAAAATGGCGGCTTTGGCATTGAGGGTATCAAAGATGGTCTCAATCAAAATGATGTCTGCGCCGCCGTCGATCAACCCACGTGCCGCTTCGCGGTATGCATCCTTAACTTGATCAAAATTAACCGCGCGAAAACCCGGGTCGTTTACATCGGGCGAAAGTGAAAGAGTGCGATTCATCGGCCCCAGCACACCAGCAACAAATCGCGGCTTGTTTGGCATCTTGGCAGAAAACGCATCAGCCACAGCGCGCGCCAGCTTCGCGCCCTCAAGATTTAGCTCATAGGCAAGCGACTCCATGTGGTAGTCAGCCATCGAGATCGCTGTGGAATTGAAAGTGTTGGTTTCGAGGATGTCCGCACCTGCGGTCAAATACTCGCCGTGAATCTCACGAATCACTTCTGGCTTCGTCAACGTCAACAAGTCATTGTTGCCACGCAGGTCGGACTTCCAATCGGCAAAACGCGTGCCACGATATTCGGCCTCGGACAACTTGTAGCGCTGGATCATGGTACCCATCGCGCCGTCCAAAACAAGGATACGCTGGTCCAGCGCCCCCATCAAAGCGGCGGTACGGGCGGGGCGGTCAGGCACTACGAAATCCATCATTGACATCCGGGAAAATAAAAAAACCTGTCAGCCTCGGCAGACAGGTTTGCATAAAACACGTCTCGTTTAGCCGCATTCAGGGTTACGGTCACTCATCATCGTACCGCCCCAGCGCCCGCAAGCAGAAGCAAATCAGCGCACATATCGATTTTACGCTTTTGAGACCGCTGTGTCATGCACATCCGTTGGTGGTCGAACCCGTCCGTCCACCAACTCAATAATCCGGTCACAGCGCTGCGCGAGGCGCGGGTCATGGGTCACAATCAAAAACGTGGTACCTCCGTCCCGATTGAACTGGCGCATCAACGCGAAAACCTCATCTGCGCTCTGTGTGTCTAAATTGCCGGTTGGCTCGTCTGCCAGTACCAGCGGCGAACTGCGTGCCAATGCACGTGCAATAGCAACGCGCTGCTGCATCCCGCCTGACAGTTCACCCGGCTTCTTGCCTGCAGCTGCTTTGAGGCCTACACGGTCGAGCAGACTCAGGCCGTGCTGGCGGTCAGCATCGCTAAACCGTCCAGCACGAATCAACGCCGGCATCATGACATTCTCAAGCGCGGTGAAAGCCGGTAGCAGATGATGAAACTGGAACACAAATCCCAGCGTATCGCTGCGGCAGCGTGTCAGCTCCGTGTCACTCAGGTTTGCTACCGAACGACCCTCCAATAGATAATCGCCCGAACTCATGGGCTCCAACAGACCAATAATGTTGAGCAGTGTGCTCTTACCCGAGCCGGATGGACCGATCAAGGCCACGAACTCCCCCTGGCCGATCACAAGATCCACGCTGTGAAGCACCTCTGTTTCAACCGGCGTACCCACACCATATGACTTGCATACCCGGCTCATGCGCATCAGTTCAGCGCGCTCACTCATATACCCTCATATGCGAATGGCCTGTGCAGGGTCGAGCTTGGCCACACTGCGGGCCGGTGCGGCGGCAGCAAGCACGCCGCACAACGTTGCCACCAGCGTCACGATAACGGCAAGGTCAAGCGGCAACTCGGTCATAAACAGTGGTTTGCCGTCTGAGCCGAGCACAAACATTGAAAAGGCCCAAAGCAGCAGCTTCGCTAAAACCACCCCGAGCACCGAACCGACCAGGCCGACGATCCCGCCTTGCATCAAAAAAACCCGTGTCATTTGCGCGCGTGTCGCACCCATCGCCCGCAAGATGCCTATTTCTTTGCGTTTTTGCACCACCGACACAACCAGCACGCTCGCGATACCAAGCATCGCCACTAAGGTTGTAAAGCCGCGAATCAACCGGGTGCTGATGGTTTGCGCGTCGAGGGCAGACAGAAGTTGGGCATTTGATTCCATCCAGCTTTCAATGTCGGCACCAGTGCGCTGCTTGAGTAACGCAGCGGTGTGATCGGCGCTAAACAATTCCGTCACGGTTGCGTAGATATTGGTTGCACCGCCCGGAATATTGAACAAACTCTGCGCACTTTTGAGGGTGATGTACACGTTACGCCGGTTCAAGTCGCGATTGCCGAGATCAAAAATCGCCGATACTGTAAACGTGTCGGCTGCCTCCCCGCCGGTGCGCAAGACGATACGTTCGCCGATTGAAACGCCCAGATCCTCGGCAAGTTGCTGGCCGATCATGGCTTCGCCCGGCGCAACCCGCGCCACGCCCTTGATGATTTTTTCACGCAACGCCACGATACGATCATAGCCGTCAAGCTCAATACCGATCATCGCAACCGACCGGCTCGCTTCGCCACGGATCGCCAGCCCCGCACCGGATGCAATTGGTGTGACGGCGAGAATTCCCGGCGTCGCGGCGATTTCTGCGGCAAGCGCCCGCCAGTTATCAATGGATCGCGGTCGCTGCGCGCGCGGCTGAATGTCGCGCGCCACGAGTTCGCCGGGTCGCGCAACCAGACTAGGGACAGACTTTTCCTCGAACGGTTTGACCACGATATGCGCCTGGGTTCCGAGCGTCCGGCGAATCGTATTGCCTTGCAGGCCATCAATCAGCGCCGAAACATAAGTGACCACAGCAACACCGGCCGCGACACCAACGATGATCAGTAGCGACTGGAAACGACCCTCGCGTAAAAACCGGATCGCAATGGTGAATGCAAACCCCACGGCCTACTCACGCGTGAACGATTTCATGCCCTCAGCGGCGGCATCGCTGATCGGGTTGACGACCGCCGCACGGTGTGGGACGCCGCGCACACGCATGCCCTCGGTAACAGCTGGGTCAAGAATAACCTCCTCCCCGCCTTTTAGACCATCAATAATTTCAACCGCAGTGAGGGTTCGTACACCATTTTTTACCTCGCGGCGTACTGCACGGCCGCCATCGATCAGCCAAATGGCCGGACCGGCGCGCATGAATTCTGTGGGTAGCGCAAACACATTGGCGCGGCGCGCGGTTTCGATTTCTAGCGACAGGGTCATATCGTTACGCAAAAAAATCGGCGGCGAATCAACGGAAAATTTCACCTCAACGGAGCCACGCTGAATATCAATCGACGGGGCAATACTCTGCACCTTGGCGGTAAAATGCTGACCGGGGAAAGCATCAGCGTTCACTTGCGCGAGTTGGCCAACTGCAAGTTGGCCGAGAAACTTCTCGTCAACCTGCGCAATCAACTGCACCGGCCCTTTGATACTCATCTCGATTAGCCGGGCACCGGGCTGAACGATTTGTCCCGGCTCAGCCAGCCGCTCGAGCAACAACCCGTCCGCCGGCGCAATGATCTGTGTTTGGGTTTGTTTTGAACGGGCGAAATCCAACGCAGCGCGCGCTTCGGCTACCCGCGCCAACACCTGTTCCGCTTCCGAACCTCGCAGATTGGCGATCGCCTGCGTCTCAGCGTTGCGCATCTGACTCTTGGCAACATCCGCTGCACGCCGCGCCTCATCCAGCCGCGCTTGACCGATAAAGCCCTTCAAGAACAATGATTCCGCCCGCTCGCGCTCGCGCTCAGCCGCATTGGCATTACTGCGCGCCTGTTCAAGTTGTTGCTGCGCGACCGGGCCGGATAAAAGGCGCTGGCCGTCTAGCCGCGCCTCAGCTGCACGTAACGCCGCAGCCGCCTGCCGCACCGCAGCCAACTGCTCTCCATCTTCGAGCTGGACAATCACCTGCCCGGCCTTGACGAGCGCACCCTCCCGAAATCGAACGTCACGTACACGACCGGTAATAGTGGCTCCCAGAAAGACACGCGACTCGTTGGCCATCCTTCCGGTGACTACCACGGTTTGTACCAGCGGCCCGCTTTTTGCCACCAACACTTCAACCTCTTTGCTGCGTAACGTAAAGTATGCAGTCAGCGCCGCGACCACCGCCATAGCGGCGATGATGAAGAGCACCTGCTTGCGGGAAAGATTGAGCATTCTCAACTGTTCGATCAACACTCAACGGCGGCCAAGGCCAGTCCGCCGAGAGAGGTTTCTTTGTATTTGGTTTGCATATCGGCACCAGTACGACGCATGGTCTCGATGGCTTGGTCCAGCGTGACGTGATGTTTACCGTCGCCCCGCATCGCCAGAGAGGTTGCGCTAATTGCCTTGATCGCCCCCATCGCATTTCGCTCAATGCATGGTATTTGCACTAACCCGCCGATCGGGTCGCAGGTCATGCCAAGATGATGTTCAAGCGCGATTTCCGCCGCGTTCTCTATTTGCTCGTTGCTGGCATCAAGTACTGACGCCAAACCCGCTGCCGCCATTGCCGCTGCCGAGCCCACTTCACCTTGGCAACCAACTTCTGCGCCGGAAATCGACGCATTCATTTTGCAAAGCGCGCCAATGGCCGAAGCGACTAAAAAATAATCCCGCATCTTGGCTTGATCGGCGCCACAAAAGTCACGCGCATAACGTAGCACGGCGGGTACAACACCGGCGGCACCGTTGGTCGGCGCAGTCACGACACGTCCACCGGCGGCATTTTCTTCATTCACCGCAATGGCGTAGACAGAAACCCAATCCATCACCTGGTGGGGCATCACAGAGCGCCCGCGATGTTCGGCGAGTAACTTTTGATGAATACCATGCGCCCGTCGCGGCACATCGAGTCCGCCGGGCAAGCGCCCTTCGGTGGCCACGCCTCGATCAATGCAATCAAACATCGTTTGCGCAATGCGGTCCAGAAACACGTTGGTATCTGCGCGCGGTCGCAAAGCATCTTCATTGGCCCACAACACCTGCGCCATTGACAAGTTTCGGTCTGCGCAGGTAGCGAGCAGTGATTGCATCGAGTTGAACGGGTATGGTACCGCATGTTCATCGCCACGGGCCGTACCGACAAATGCCTCGTCATCATCAACAACAAATCCACCGCCGATGGAATACATGGCGCGCTCTACAATCAGGCGGCTACCGTCATAGGCGCGAAACATCATGCCGTTGGAGTGCACCGGCAATAAGTCGCGAAGATTGAAGTGAATGTGCATCAGCGGCGAAAAGCCAACTTCGCGCGTACCAAGCAGCGACAACCTTCCAGACTTTGTTACGCTAGCAATGAAGTGCGAAACAGTTGCGGTATCAACGTCTTCAGGAATACCGCCGGATAGTCCCAATACGATTGCGGTGTCCGTCGCGTGGCCCTTGCCGGTGTGGGCAAGTGAACCGAATAACTCAGCTTCAACTTTGGTGATCCGATCAAAGTCTGTGCCGTCCAGTTCGACCAAGAACCGGCGAGCCGCGCGCATCGGTCCGACAGTGTGCGAACTCGACGGGCCGATGCCGATCTTAAAGAGATCAAAACAGCCGAGATAGCTCACGAGCGGTCAAAGTTGTGGCTTATCGCTTGGCTTATGCGGGCGCATTTATGTTTGCGTCCAACCAGTCCAGCGCTAACGTCGCAAGTGCTTTCACGCCAATTTTGAGGCCGCTTTCATCCACATAGAAACGCGGGCTGTGATTTGACGGCGCGTACTTGCAGTCTTTATCGTGCGGTGTACAACCGATGTTGAAGAACAGTCCGGGAACCTTTTGCTGAAAGAATGAAAAATCCTCTGCACCGCAGGTCTTTAAGGTTAGGTTGACATTGGCATCTCCAACGGCGCGCTTCATCACCGGCACCGACCATGCCGTAAGCGCTTCGTCATTGATCGTCACCGGATAACCGCGCTTGAAATGCACGTGCGCTTTGGCACCCCCCGACTCGGCGATGAGTGTTGTAATTTTTTCGATGAAGGCGTGAATATCGTCTCGCTGCGATTCGTTAAAAGCGCGGATTGTCCCCTCCATTTTTGCTTCGTCAGGGATGATGTTGGAACGATTGCCCGCCTGGAAACTTCCCACCGTCACTACCGATGGCTCCTGCGTGAGATTCATTTTGCGCGAGACGATAGTCTGCAAGCCGAGCACAACCTGTGAACCGACAACAATCGGATCAACCCCGCTCCACGGTTGCGCACCGTGTGTCTGGTTGCCGCGCAGGAAAATCTGAAACGTATCCGCACTCGCCATAAACGGGCCCGGCCGATAACCAATCTGCCCGGCGTGCAGTTTGGAAGTGATATGCAGACCAAAGATCGCATCAACTTTCGGATTTTCGAGACATCCTTCCTTGATCATCAAGGCCGCGCCGCCCTCTTCGCCGGCGGGTGGCATTTCTTCAGCGGGCTGAAAAATAAACTTCACCGAACCTGCGAGATGTTCACGCATACCGGCGAGGATCTCCGCGACGCCCATCAGAATCGCAACGTGAGTGTCGTGCCCACACGCGTGCATCACCCCGCAGGCCACACCATTCCATTCGGAACGCACGGTACTTTTATACGGCAGATCGTTTTCTTCGACCACCGGCAGACCGTCCATATCGGCGCGTAACGCCACACATGGGCCGGGCTTGCCACCCTTAAGCAGGCCGACCACGCCGGTGTAGGCAACCTTTTCCGTCACCTCGTCAAAGCCGAGTGTTCGCAAATGCTTTGCCACCAAGGCACCGGTGCGAAATTCGCGGTTACCCAGCTCTGGATGCGTGTGGATATCTCGTCTCCACGCAATGACCGCAGCCTCCATTTGATCGGCCTCGTCGGCAATCAGTTTGTCTCTGGCAAATATCGCGTCGGGTGCGTTCATGGGGTCAGACAATCCGCAGGTCATAAAGATGAATCGATTATGACACCCCGACTCGGCAAACGTCGTGCGGCCAGCATTCAGGCAGCAGTGACAGTAATGTGGTCAGCGGTCAGCCTCAGGCGCGACGGTGGAATTCCAAACCTAGCTCTTTCAAGCGCTTTACGACATCGCGATAACGGAAACCCGCCAGATTTCCCATCAGGTCGCAATGACGAGCGGATAGTCAAATGCTTCCCTAGCAGGCGCAAACTGCTGAACTGCGCCTCCGCCCTGCGCTTCGATCAGCTTTTTAGCGACGTCGCGCGCGATCTCAAGCGTCTCCTGAATAGTACGTCCCTGAGCGATGAGCCCTTGCACCTCGTCGCTAGTAGCGAGATAGAAACCCTCGGGAAGTCTTTCAATATGCAACTGAATCAAATGCCCCATGCCGATCTCCGGTTCGGGACGGCGATCAAGCACCGAATTCCCGCTACGTATTTTATCTTTACGATGGCTGAACAACCGACTGCGTAGCCATGTCCGCAAGTACACGATACGAGATCACGATTACTTCGGAATTTTGTGCTGGGAGGTAGCGAGTCAGGCGCGCATGTTCAAAGCACCAGGCAGGAGGAAAAACAGAATAGCAGAAAACAATCGTGGTCCGTCCCCTATTAGTCGCTCCCCATATCTCCGATGAGTAGGTTCTACTCCATGGGCATCTTCATTTTTCAGTCGAGGACTACGAGCAACAGTAGCATCAGCGTGTTGTGGACCA
>JBEILF010000119.1:0-7391 GCA_040379385.1 Burkholderiales bacterium
CGCTCGGATTCGGTATCGAGCGCGGAAGTGGCCTCGTCCAACAGCAAAATAGGCGCGTCTTTGAGCAGCGCCCTGGCAATCGCCAAGCGTTGACGTTGGCCGCCGGATAACTTGGCACCGTTCTCACCGATGATGCTGTCATAGCTTTGTGGGAGCGCCTCGATAAAGTCTGCGCAATACGCCGCTTTCGCCGCCGCAATGATCTGGTCGCGCGTCGTGCTTTCTTCTCGACCGTACGCAATGTTTGCAGCAATGGTGTCATTGAACAACACAACATCCTGGCTAACCAACGCCATCTGCCGACGCAGATCATGTAACTTCAACTCGGGTAAGGCGATGCCATCTAGCGTGATGCGACCGCTGGTCGGGCGATAAAAGCGAGACACCAGATTTACTAGGCTTGACTTACCGCCGCCCGATGGGCCAACCAGTGCAATCGTCTCGCCATGGTGAATAGTGAGGCTCACATTGTCGAGCGCAGGCTGTGGCTTGTTTGCGTAATAGAGCGACACGTTTTCAAACGTGAGCGAGCCCCGTGCGCGTTCTATCGTCTTAGTACCTTCGTCCAATTCGGGTATGGCATCAATCAGTGCAAACACGCTTTCGGCAGAGGCTAATCCACGCTGAATCTGTTCGTTCACACTCGAGAGCGCTTTGATTGGCGTCATCAGTGTTCCTGCCGCCGTAATGAAGCCAATAAATTCCCCCACCTCCATGCCGGTGCCGAGTGATTTGCTCGCGGCCAGATAAACGATGAAGGCAATTGCGGCGGAAACGACAAGATGGGTGAGTGGTGTTGCTGCTGCCGCAGCCGCGCTTTGTTTCATATTGAGTTGGCGAATCCGGTTTGCGGCTGCGTCGAATCGCTTGCGCTCGTAAGCCTCACCCCCAAATATCTTGACCACTCTGAGGCCGCGTATCACTTCCTCAAGTACGTCGGTAATCGCAGCGTGCGCAAACTGGCCCTGGCGATTGATTTCCCGCAAGCGTTTGCCAAATGCACGAATCACCAATGCCATCACTGGCACAGTGACAAACATGATGAGGGTGAGCTTCCAGTTCAGGTAGAACAAGGTGGTTAACAACATGCCGAGTGTCGCGAAACCACGTACCACAGCATTTAGTGCGGTGGTGGCGGCGGCTTGCAATCCGATCACATCGTTGGTCACCTTCGACATTAGGGTTCCAGTCGATAGGGCGTCAAAGCCATCCATCGGCAGCCGAATGATGTTTTCGAACATACGATTACGTAAGTCGAGCATCATCTTGTTGCCGACCCATTGCATCCCGTATCCGGCGATGAAGTGTGAAAGGCCGCTTAAGAAAAAGATAATGACGATGCCGAGCGCTGCGTACGCCGCGTAACGTTCGTTGCCATCGACAAACAGCTCATTGATGATCTTGGTGAGATACAGCGCTACCGAGCCTTCCACCACACCACCGACAAGCATCGCCAAAACCGCACCGGCAAATACCCATTTGTAGGGAAACACATAACCAAGCAAGCGGCGATACAGCGCGGCAGACGAGGGATGACCGGCGGGAGGGGTTTGGTTCATGTCGCTATTTTACGTGCTGCTGTAAGCTGCCGGGCCGCTGTTGTCCACGCCGGTAGCCACGTTTGTGCCCAGCAGCTCACGGTAGAGCGCCACGTAGTTCGCTGCCATCGCACGCGGCGTGAGTGGAGCAACCTTTGCGGCCGCGTTTTTGCCCATCTGGTTGTCGCTCATCGCCGAGGCGAGTGACGCTTCAATGGCATCGGCGATCGCCGGGGTATCGAGGGCGTCGACGACAAAACCTTCCATGCCGTTGGTGATCAATTCCGCCGCACCCGAGCCTGTGCTCGTGATCACGGGCAGCCCACACGCCATCGCCTCCAGGCAGGCGTTGGGCAGCGGGTCATACAAGGTTGGCAACACAAATATGTCGGCGGCTGCGTAAAACGGCCTCACGTCATTCACACCGCCAACAAACGAGACCCGGTCGGAAAGGCCCAGTTGATCGGCAAATGATTGAAAACGGGTCATGTGTTTATCGTGACCGACGATAATCCCGCGCACACTTTCACGCGTCAAACGCGCGTGGCCGGATTGATCGGCTAACCCCATCAGAAATCCGATCAAGCCTTTACGCTCGAAGCCTGAGCCAACGAATAACGCGACCGGTGCGGCCTTCGGGATTCTTAACGACTTGCGCGTCTGGGCGCGATGCAACTCGCGCAGTCCCGGGTGGAAGACGGTTGTGTCGACACCCGAGAGGATGACGCGCAGCTTGGCTGGGTCAATGTCGAAGTGTCGCGAGATGTCCGCTTTCACCATTTGAGAATTACAAATGACGGCGCGTAACTTGGGCGACTCAAACATTGCCCGCTCGGTGGCCAACAAGTAACGATGATGTGGGTTGAGCTGCACGCCCAGCTGTTTCAAACCGCTGCTAACGCGCCGACGCTGTTCCAGCCAGGTTGCATGGACGCCATCGCCCGCGCGAAAGACGTCGCAGCCAACAATGCGTTCGTGTGATTGCACGAGGTCGTAGTGGGTTTGCGAAAGATGTTGTTGAACAGCAGCCGCAAAACTTTTATCGCGCCCAGTTGACGTGAAGTACCGAGGATTGAGGATGACGTGATCAACTGCAGGAGCCCCGCCACTGGCAGCGCTGGTTTCGGGCCACGCACGCGTCAACACGGTCATGGAGACACCTTCGTCCGCCAGGGCCGCCACCGCCGTTTGTACAAACCGTTCGGCACCACCGAACGGGTTGTATTTGGCGCGTATCAACGCGATTCTGAGCCGCCGGTCAGCCCCGGCGTTTGGCTGTAATTCAGCCGGCGAGGAGTTCATTGACCGCGTCGTGGACCTGTTTCACCGGTAGCGTCACCAGACAATCACTCACTTTCGAGCCACCGCATCCATCATTGCCGCAGGGGCGGCAAGAATGCTCAGATCGTGTTGACGCCACCACGCGAAACTTCACGCCCCACGGGCCCCAATGTTTTTCACCCGAGGGGCCAAACATGGCGATGGTGGGGGTCTGCATGGCGGCGGCAATATGCATCGGCGCGGAATCAACACCGACAAAAGCGCGTGCGCGGGCCGTGAGCGCCGCCAATTCCTTGAGCGACAACGAGCCGGTCAAATCAACCACCGGCGCTTTGAGCTGCGTCTTGATGGCGGCGACCATTTCACGCTCGTCGGCACTCGGTGCAGCCGTCAACACCACACGATCACCCTGCCGACCCAGTTGCAAAATCAGCTCGGCAAATTTTTCCGGCGGCCAGGTCTTGAAGAACCAACGCGAGGTCGGGTGCATGTGGATAAAACGCTTTCGCTCGACGCCATGGGTTGCCATCAATGCGTCAACCCGCGCTTCAGCAGCAGCGCCTGGCACGAGTACGAGGCGTCTTTCTTCCTCGGTCGGATGAATGCCCAAACGGCGGAGTGCATCGAGGTTTTGCTCAACGGTGTGGCGGAAGGTGGTGCGTGGCAGCGGGAAGGTGTGGGTGAAACTCGCGCGCCACCAGCCGGAATTGCGTCCTTCACTCATGCCCGCTTTTCCCATCTCCGCTCGCGGCGCGACGGAAATTTTTGGGCTGAGAATACGGGTTAACCAGGCACCACGCGGGTGTTCGGTTAAATGAAAGACGATGTCGTAGCGACGCCGGCGCAGTGTGGTGACGAGATTCCACTCGGCCGAGACCTGGCCGAAGATGCCAAGGTGCTTCCATTCGCGGTCGATGGTGTGCACCATTGAGACGGACGGGTGTTCCGTCAGCATCTCACGGGTATCGGAATACACCAGCGCGTCAATCTCTGCATGTGGCAGCCGATTCTTCAGCGTTTTGAACACCGGGGAGGACAATAACACGTCGCCTTGATGGCGAAGTTTGACGACCAGGATACGGTGGACGGATTGGGGGTTAAAGGCGAGCTCAAGCATCCTGCGACGATAGCAGAAATCGTCACCAATGCGACATTTTGGTACGGGGTGTGTGTCTCCGCGCCATAATGACCGTTTCCAAATTTTGTCCTTGGGCCGTCATGAACGCTTTTTCGTTGAAATCTCCGATCAAATCTCCACTCAACTACGCAGCGATTTCAGTGGTTGTGCTCACTGCCCTTGCCAGCCAAACCGCGTCTGCACAAGCGGGATACTACCGGCAGCCGACTATTCAGGGCGACACCGTGGTGTTTGTCGCCGAAGGCGACTTGTGGCGGGTGCCGGTGACCGGCGGCGCAGCACAACGCTTGACGACACATCTTGCCGAAGAGTCGCTTCCGCGTATCTCAGTCGATGGCAAGTTGGTCGCCTTTACCGCGCGTTATGAGGGCCCCGCCGAGGTCTATGTCATGCCGACCTCCGGCGGTTTGCCGACCCGTTTGACCCATGAAGGAGACAACGCTCGGGTGCAAGGTTTCACCCCTGACGGCAAAGCGCTCTACACAACGGCGCGCTGGTCGGGTAAGCCGGAATTGCGTATGTACGCAGTGGACGTCACCACCCGCGCTGTCACGCCGTTGCCGTTGGCGCAAGCCGCGGAAGGCTGTTATTTGAAATCCGACTTTGTTTTTGCACGCCTGCCGGCTGGCTCCGATAATGTGAAGAATTATCGGGGCGGCTTGGTGCAAAACCTCTGGCGCTTCGATGGCAAGAATGAGGCAACCCCGTTGACGGCCGACTACCCGGGCGCAAGCCGGCAGCCGATGTGTGGCGGCGACCGCATTTATTTTTTGTCTGATCGTGATGGGACGATGAACGTTTGGTCGATGGCAGCGGCGGGTGGCGATCTCAAGCAGCACACCAAACACCGCGAATTTGATATTCGCAGCGCCAGTATCTCGACGGATGGCAAACGTATCGTTTACCAGCGCGGTGCCGACCTTTCCGTCCTCGATACCGCGACGAGCAAGGACGCGGTTTTGTCGATCACGCTGCAATCAGACTTCGAGCACACGCGCACCCGATGGGTGAAAACGCCGTGGGATTTTGTGACGGCATTGGAGCCATCACCAACAGGCGATCGTGTGGCGATCACCGCGCGTGGCGAAGTGTTCGTGATGCCGGTGGGCAATGGCCGTCGGGTCGAGTTGCTGCGTAACGCCAATATTCGTGCCCGTGACGCCGTGTTCTCTCACGACGGTAAGTCGGTGTATGCGTTTGCGGACAAGTCGGGCGAGTTTGAGCTGACGCGTTACCCCGCAAACGGCGTGGGAGCGGCGACCACACTGACCAAAGACGCCAAGACGCTACGGCGCGGTATCTATCCGTCGCCAGATGGTAAATGGGTGGTGCACGACGATAAAGCCCGCAACTTGTACCTGACTGAAACCGCCACCAACACCACGCGCCTAATCGATCGTAATCAGTTTGGTGAATACAACAACATCAGCTGGTCATCCGACAGCCGCCACATCACCTTTAGCAAGGAAGCCGCCAACCAGTTTGAGCAGCTCTATGTGCTCGAAATCGCAACGACCAAACTGACCACGCTGACCTCTGAGCGTTACGATGCGCGGCATGCAGCGTTTTCTCCCGACGGCAAATGGCTGTTCTTTCTTGCCAACCGCAACTTGCAGAGTGTCGTGACGAGCCCGTGGGGCCAGCGCGGACCGGAACCATTCTTCGACAAACAAACCCGCATTTATGCCTACGCGTTGGATCCCACCGCGCGCTGGCCGTTTCTGCCGCGTGATGAATTGCAACCACCGCCGAAGGTGGACGCCAAACCAGAAGCCAAGCCCGACGCCAAGCCGGCGGATGCGGCAAAACCGGATGCTCCGAAGGCTAACGACAAGGCGAACAACAAGGCTGAAAACAAAGCTGAGACCAAACCAGAAGTGAAGGTATTGCCCATCGCGTGGGAAGGTGCGCGCGAACGGCTTTACGAAGTGCCGATTGCCGCCGGCAACTATCGGGAATTGAGTACCGACGGTAAACGCCTGTTTTTCCTGAGTCTCGATACTGGTGATCGCAAGACGGCGCTTCGTTCCGTGGCCATCGAAGCACCGAATCCGGCACCGCCGACCGTCGATGCCTTTATGGAAGATGTTCGCAGTTATCGCATGACGCAGGATCGCAAGAAATTGATGATCCGCAAGGCGAACGACGTGTTTGTGTTTGATGTTGGCAAAGCTGCGCCTCCCCCGCCCGAGCAAATCAAGTTTCAAGTCAACACACGCGATTGGATGATTCAACTCGATCCGCGCGAAGAGTGGAAACAGATGTTTGTCGATGTGTGGCGTATGCACCGCGATTTCTTCTATGACAAGAACATGCACGGCGCGGATTGGGCGACGGCGCGTGCGCGTTATCAGCCGCTGTTGGCGCGAGTGACGGACCGCGCGGAGCTCAACGACGTGATTGCGCAAATGACTTCCGAAGTTCGCGCATTACACAGCCAAGTTGGCGGGACCGACATTCGTCGTGGCCAAGACACAATTGACGTCGGCGGACTCGGTGCGCGCGTAGAAAAAGTGGCTGACGGCTTTAAGGTCGTGCAGCTGTACGGCGGCGATGCGGAATTGCTGGAAGAGCGTAGCCCGCTCGCGAGGTCTGAAGTTAACGTACGTGTTGGCGAGACGATCGCGATGGTGAATGGTGTGTCGGCTACCGGGGTTGCCACGCTGGGTGAGTTGCTGCGCAATCAGCACGACAAACAAGTCCTCCTTACGATTTTGGGCGCTGACGGTAAGCGACGCGATGTGGTGGCGACCGCGATTGACCCTGCGCGCGAACGTGCGCTGCGGTATCTGACTTGGGAGCGCGAGCGTAAAGAACGTGTTGAAGCGGCAAGCCAAAACCGGATCGGTTACGTGCACCTGCAGGCGATGGGTCCCAACGACATCGCACGTTGGGCGCGCGAGTTTTATCCGGTCTTCATGCGCGAGGGCTTGATTCTCGATTTGCGCCAAAACAACGGCGGCAACATTGATTCGTGGATTGTGGAGAAACTCCAACGCCGTGCGTGGCACTTCTGGCAGTCACGCCGCAACGACCAAGCAACATGGAATCAGCAACTCGCCTTCCGTGGTCACGTCGTGGCCTTGATCGACGCCAATACCTATTCAGACGGCGAAACCATGGCGCAAGGTTTGCGTCGCCTCGGCATTGCGCCATTAGTCGGCATGACCACGGCTGGCGCGGGAATATGGCTCACGGATTCAAACCGTCTGCGCGACGGTGGCATTGCCCGTGCGGCCGAGCTGGGTGTGTTTGTCGACGACGGTCGTACCCGTGAGTGGATCACTGAGGGGGTAGGCGTGAAGCCAGATGTTGAAGTCGACAATCTGCCGTTCGCTACCTTTAAGGGCGGCGATGCGCAGCTTGAGCGGGCGATCAGGATGCTGCAAGACAAGATGGCAAAAGAACCGATGGTGATGCCGGTAGTGCCGCCG
>JBEILF010000120.1:0-7375 GCA_040379385.1 Burkholderiales bacterium
GCATCACGGCATGTTAATCGTCGGCCTACCCTTCACGGAACACGAACTATCCACCACGCAACAAGGCGGGACCCCTTATTGAGCCAGTCATGTCGGTGGAAGCACCGGCGCTCTGCCGGTGTCAAACGTTGAAAAGCAATTGGCATACGTGGCAGGCAAACGCCTAGCAGCAATTGCAGCAAAGCTGATTTCGTAATGAACAAAGTCACCGCAAGGCGGTCTCATATCGTCGCGCTGACGGCACTTTGTATGTTGGCCGCACTTTGCCTACTCTGGGAATGGCTACTGGCTCCAGTTAGGCCTGGCGGCTCTTGGATGGTGCTCAAAGCACTCCCACTGCTGATCCCGTTACCCGGCATTCTTAGCCCGTCGCCGAGACGGCGCTACACCTATCAGTGGTCGACACTGTTCATTTGGCTGTACTTCACCGAGGGCGTGGTGCGTGCATGGTCAGATATCAGCACTGTTTCACAAACGCTCGCCACCATTCAGGTTGTATTGTGTGTGGCGTTCTTTATTGCCGCAGTCGGTTACGTGCGCAACACGCCGTCACACCTCGCCAAAAGCTAACTGGCTGTTTGCTTGCCGAACCGCGCTCGCAGCATGCCAACAGCAATCGGCATCAGAGACAGCACGATGATTCCGATCACCAGCAACCCCAAGTAGGCTTTAACCCAAGGCAAGTTGCCAAACAAGTATCCCGTGTAGCAGAGTGACCCAACCCATAGGCCCGCACCGACCAGTGTGTAGGCGATGTACTTCGGGCGGTGCATCGCGCCAATACCCGCAACAAACGGAACGTAGGTACGGAGAAACGGTACAAACCGCGCAACGATAACAGCCACCGCGCCCCACGTCTCGAAGAACAGGTGCGTTTTGTCAATTTGCGAGGGCCGCAGCCACGCCGCCTTCGGCCGTCGAATAACGCGCGTGCCGAACCAACGGCCAATTTCGTAATTGGTCAGGTTGCCGAAGGTAGCCGCAATGAACAGCAGCACCACTAGCAAATGAACATTCATGCCGCCCAACGCCGCAACTGACCCGGCAATGAACAACAACGAATCACCCGGCAGGAAGGGTGCCACCACCAGCCCGGTTTCCGAAAAAATGACGGCGAACAGAACGGCGTAGATCCACATCCCGTACTGCGCGACGAGGAGGGCTAGATGTTTGTCGAGCTGGAGAACCATGCCGACGAGGGAGTACAGCCAATCCATTCGCAACTTGAGCGAGTGAGCGCGGGCGAGTTTGGACCGGCTTAAGGCTGTGCCGAAATGACTTCTGGCTCACCCTCTTTTTTTGCGGGCTTGACAAAGTCTTCGCGCGATACGCCTAGGTAGTTTGCAATCGGACACGCGACCAGCACCGAAGAATAAATACCGAAGCAAATTCCGATGGTTAGCGCCAAGGCGAAATAATGTAGCGTAGGCCCGCCAAGCACCAGCATTGCAATGACCATCATCTGTGTTGTTCCGTGGGTAATGATGGTTCTTGAAATCGTCCCGGTAATGGCCGCGTCGAAAATTTCAGGCGTCGTCGCTTTGCGCATCTTGCGGAAGTTTTCCCTTGCTCGATCAAATACAACCACGGACTCGTTTACCGAATAACCAAGGATCGCCAGCACTGCGGCAAGTACGGGCAACGAAAACTCCCACTGAAAGAATGCAAAAAAGCCGAGAATGATGATGACGTCGTGCAGGTTCGCGATGATGGTGGCAACGGCGAAGCGCCATTCAAATCGAATAGCCAAGTAAATCATGATGCCAATACAAACCGCCAGCAACGCTAGTGAGCCATCGTAAGCCAACTCCTTGCCGACCGCCGAACCGACGAATTCCATCCGCTTCAACTCTGCGGATTTGTCGGCGGCATTGAGCGCCGTCATCACCCGCCCCTTCAGCGCCTCCATCGCGTTGTTCTGAGTCTGATTTGCCGCAGTCGGTAGCGGCAGGCGCACCAGAATATCTTGTGCCGAGCCAAACTTGATGACTTCCGCGCCCGTAATACCTGCGCTGTCAAGCGTCGTCCGAATTTTATCCGGCTCAACGGCCTGCGCATATTTGACTTCCATCACTGCGCCGCCGGTGAATTCAATCGACAGGTGTAAGCCATTTTTCCAAAGGAAAAATACTGCCAACAAAAAAGTCAAAAATGAAATCGCGTTGAACCACAACGCATGTTTCATGAACGGGATCGACTTCTTAAACTTGAAAAATTCCATGGCGATTGCCCTTTCTGATTACTGCGGAATATTGCTCCGACGTCGAATGCGACTCGGTTGAATGGAAAGTTGGCGAAGCCGTGGACTAGGCCTTCGCTGCTTTCGCCCACTTGACATTGCCGATAGACAACATCGTTATCTTCTTCTTGCCACCGTAGATCAAGTTGACGATTCCCCGCGAGACCATCACGGCGGAGAAGATCGAAGTCAAGATACCCAGGCAATGCACCACCGCAAAACCCCGCACCGGGCCCGAACCCCAGATCAAGAGAGCAAGACCGGCGATCAGCGTCGTGATATTCGAGTCAATGATGGTGTCAAGTGCGCGCTCATAGCCTGCTTGGATCGCCATTTGCGGCGACATGCCGTTGCGCAGTTCTTCACGTATGCGCTCGTTGATCAGCACGTTCGCATCAATGGCCATCCCCAGCGTCAGCGCGATCGCGGCAATACCAGGCAGCGTGAGGGTTGCTTGCAACATGGAGAGCAGCGCAATTAGGAATAGCAAGTTGGCTGCGAGCGAAACAACCGAAACTACGCCGAACAGCGAGTAGTAAATGACCATGAATATCGTGATTAGTGCAAAACCAAACAACAGCGAGTTCTTGCCCTTCTCGATATTCTCTGCACCTAGGCTCGGGCCGATGGTTCGCTCTTCGATAATTTCCATCGGCGCGGCGAGCGCGCCTGCGCGCATCAGCAGCGCGAGGTTTTTTGCTTCTAACGAGCTGGAGATACCGGTAATTTGGAATGTCGCACCCAGCTCGCTTTGAATGGTGGGCCAGCTCAACACTTCGGGCTTGCCCTTTTCAATCAGGATTACCGCCATGTTTTTGCCGACATTCTCACGCGTCGCCAAAGTCATGGCACGACCACCAGCACCATCCAACCGCACAGTTACGTTCGGCCGATTACCCTGCTGCGTATCAAAGCCCGGCTGTGCGTCGGTCACTTTGTCGCCGGTCACAATGACCTGTTTGCGAACAATCACCACCTCACCGCTGGAGCCGATCATTTTCTCGGTGTTAAACGGCGCAGGCTCATTGCGGAACTGCTCAAAGGAGCGCCCACCGGCGGCGTGTTCTTCCGCGACCATACGGAACTCCAGGGTCGCTGTTCGACCGATAACATCCTTCGCACGGGTTGGATCTGTCACGCCAGCCAGTTGGATAAGGATTCGATCTAGGCCTTGCTGCTGCACAATCGGCTCTGACACACCAAGCTCATTGACGCGCTTGCGCAACGCGGTGATGTTTTGCTGCAATGCTGCTTCCTGAAGTTTGAATACAGTTTCGGGCTTCATGGTCAGGGTGATGACGACTTCTTCACCTTGATTGGTATCGCGAATCGCCAAATCAGCAAACTGGGCGTTTAGTTCTTTCCGCGCTTTGTCGGCTTCGGCCCGCTCCTTGAAACGCAGAACCACGTTATTTCCATCGCGCGAAATGCCTGAATAAAAGATCTTCTTATCCCGTAGCAGTGCGCGCGATTCACCGAGGTAACGATCAACCGCCTTATCAATCGCTGCCTTCATATCAACCTGCATCAGGAAATGCACCCCGCCGCGTAGATCCAGTCCGAGATACATTGGCAGCGCATTTATCTTTGTTAGCCACGCCGGCGAATTTGACAGGTTCAACAATGCCGCAACATATCCCTCACCGAGCGCCGCCTGAATTGCGTCGCGCCCCTTAAACTGCGTGTCCGCATCCTTGAATTTGACACGCAACGTTTCCCCTTGTAATTCAACCCCCTCGTTGGCGAGGTTTGCCGTTTTCAGGACGTCTGCCACCCGTGTCTGCAAGCCAGCATCGACCTTGTTGGTGCGCAGGCCGGAGACCTGCACAGCGGGGGATTCACCAAACAAATTCGGCACGGTGTAAAGAAACGCGACGATCAGCGCGCCAATAATCAGAACGTACTTCCAGGCAGGATACTTATTCATTAAAACCTCGGGCAGTCAAAATCATTCACGCGGCGCGCATGACTGCACGGCGCAGCAATTCAAGACTAACGACTACTTTGTAACGTCGTTGTAAGTACCTTTGGGCAGCAATGTCGTGACAGCCTGCTTTTGTACATGCAAAACCTTGCCTTCGCCCACCTCCAGACCGACATACCCGTCCCCCACCTTGGTGATGCGACCGATGATTCCCACCGCAATGACTTCATCGCCTTTTTGCAATCCATCGACCATGGTCTTGTGTTCCTTTGCCTTCTTCATCTGCGGCCGAATCATGAGGAAGTACAGCAAAATGAACATCAAGAAAATTGGCAACAAGCCAATCAACGTATCGCCACCTGAGGCTTGGGCGGTTTGCGCGTGCGCGAGGCTTATCATGGAACTCTCCGGTTTCTAAAGGTGGGTATTTGGCGAATAGCGCCTGAGAATGAGGGGCGAAGCTGGGTGGCTATTGTCATACTGAAGCGCGAAAAACCGCATGGGCTTGGCCTGAAAAATCAGCCTGCGATTATAGCGGATTCCACTAGAACGCCCGCGTAATGTCGTTGCCGCTCGGACCGGAGTCCCCGCAACCTCTATCAATCCGTTCCGCGCGCCCGATCCGCGTAGAACTGCTGCCGGAACCGCTCGAAGGCGTCGGCTTCTATCGCCGCGCGGATTTCGCTCATCAACCGCTGGTAATAGAAAAGGTTGTGAATCGTGTTGAAGCGCGCGCCCAGAATCTCGTTGGTTCGCTGCAAATGGTGCAGATATGCTCTCGTTGCCGTCTTGCAAGCGTAACACTTGCAAGTCTCATCGAGTGGTCGGGTGTCGTCCCGATATCGGGCGTTTCGAATTTTCACGTCGCCGTAGCGGGTAAACAACCAGCCGTTGCGGGCATTGCGGGTCGGCATGACACAGTCGAACATGTCCATTCCGCGCGACACCGCCTCGACCAAGTCCTCCGGGGTGCCGATGCCCATGACATAGCGCGGCTTGTTCGCCGGCAATCTTGGGGCAGTATGGTCGAGAATGCGCAACATCTCCTCTTTCGGCTCACCAACGGAAAGCCCGCCGATCGCGTAGCCGTGGAAGTCCATGTCCACCAAGCCAGCCAGCGATTCGTCACGCAAATCTTCGTACATACCACCCTGCACGATGCCAAACAGCGCATTCGGGTTCGCCAGCCGGTCAAACTCCTCACGACAGCGTTTGGCCCAGCGCAGTGACAGACGCATCGATTGCGCGGCATCGGCGTGGGTTGCGGGATAGGTCGTGCATTCGTCAAATATCATGACAATATCGGAGTTCAACGTGCGCTGGATACGCATCGACTCCTCCGGTGATAAGAAGCATTTGTCGCCGTTCACTGGCGATTGAAACGCAACCCCCTCTTCGGTGATTTTCCGCAGGTCTCCCAGACTCCACACTTGGAAGCCGCCGGAATCCGTCAATATTGGCTTTTCCCACGCCATGAAGCGGTGCAACCCCCGGTGTTTGGCGATGACGTCCAAGCCCGGTCGCAGCCAGAGATGAAAGGTGTTGCCGAGAACGATCTGGGCACCGATTTCGTCAAGCTCCTTTGGGCTCATCGCCTTCACCGTTCCATAGGTCCCCACGGGCATGAAAACCGGCGTTTCGATGACGCCGTGTGATAACTCAAGGCGACCGCGCCTAGCCACGCCGGAACGGTTTGTACTGTTGGCAAGCAGGGTAAATCTCAATCGGTTCTCCAAAATGCAACGATCAGGACGCGCCCACAGGGCAATGCCAACCGTCTTGGGTAGCGGCAGGCAATGAATTTGAGCAGTTCTGACAAATTTTTATCGGCTACCCGCCAATTTGAACAGAACTGTACGCATTTTTTGCAGTTCGTCCCCGTCACGTTGCCTACAATGTCAAACATTGTTAAAAATACGGCCCCATAAAGGTCCTTCGTCGCGCCCAACACTTTTTGCGGGCCGCTGCTTCTATGCTGCAAAAGACGGCGGTTAAGTACCTAACAGTTGGCATGTTTGTCGCCGACCTTAATCGCCGTTGGATGGATACTCCCTTCCTACTGCAAGGGCTCATGCTTGAAAACGCGGAAGAAATTGCGCAACTACAGGCGCATTGTCAGTGCGCAGTGATCAACCTGGTGCGATCCAGCGGCCCCGAGTTTGAGCAGAAACCGCAGAAGAAAGTGTCGCCAACAAAGCGTGAACTTAGAACCGAGCCAATCGTGGTGGTGAATCGAGCCGCAGCACCAAAACCTCTCGCGATTGAAGAACTACGAGCGGCAAACCAAGCGCAGGCTTCAGCGCGCTTTATCGGGCGGCTGAGCCCGACGTGACTGATCGTTTCCCTAGCTTGATGGGCCAATTCAAGCAGGATGTGAAACCTCAGTTTCCGTCAGCGCCAAACGATGAGTTCGACTACGATCAGCACGGCACCAGAGCCGGCGCACCGTGCTGGCACGCGGTCGTCGGAATGTTCATTGGCCCTTGCAGACTGAGGCCGAATAGAAAGTTGCGGCCCTGCCGCCCGCATCCACAGCAAAACAGAAGCCAGCCAGATTGGATTGCCAATCTTGCCAATCGCCCGGAAGCAACCTCCCCCTAAGCATCCGGCGACCCATGAAATATTCAGGCTAGGCCGGCATTGCTCAACCGCGGAACAATGAGTTCGTAGTCCAATTCACAGTCTTCGACGAACAACATTCTGAAGCACTTGCTGGGGGAATCAGTCATCTCGCGGCGTGAATACTGCCTTGGTCGGCCAACTTAAGCGGGATGCGGCATGCAACACAATGCGATAGCGGGGAGAAATGGCCGCATATCGTCCCACTTTTCAACGACTTGCTTAGTCAGCTTTGGCCTGAAAATTGTCCTCTAGGCGCCTCGCATACGTTCCGGGGAGAGATCACAGCGGGCCCGGTGTTGCATCTGCTAATTAATGTGATCAATGTAGATAACATATTGTTTATATTGAAGTACTTTGCAAAAATTAACATTCATCATCATGAAAATCACATACTTTTCGTGGTATTTTGCGACCGTGGGTGGTAGTCACCCTGTAAGAACAACCCCTACAACTTGTCAGGCAGAATCGGACGCAAGCATCATGGACGAAACGGCGTCAATTCTAACGATACCCTTGAGACGAAGCTTACCAAACGCCTCGCGCTTCTGCTCTTGGAGAATCAATAGAAATGCTTGGAAAATCAATCGAAA
>JBEILF010000121.1:0-7282 GCA_040379385.1 Burkholderiales bacterium
ATGCGCCGAAGAATACAAGCCCGAACCAGTCGACAAAACTCGCCACGCCTTTCGGCAATCGGTCGAGCGAATTGGCACCCGCTAGAGCCAGCGGCAGTAACAAGATCAAACCCACCGTATCGCGACCTTCCCGTAATAGCGAGAGCATTACGAGCGACACGACGAAGACTGCAATCGGCAGGGCTAACTCAATGCGCTCACGAAGAATTTTGCGGTCTTTACGCCACAACCAAATGGCAATAGGCAAGGTTGGTAGCGCGTACCACGGCAGGATGCTCACTAGGTACAACGGCAGGATGCTGTCGCGGGTGTGTGGGTTGAACAAGGGGGTGCCGAGAACAGCGTCCAGAAAAATAGGGGTGGTCAATAAGCCAAGTGCGGCCAGCGCCGATGGGTAGATGGCAGCGCCAGCGGCGAGCAGCCCCGCCAGAATCGCGATGCCGCGCTTGAATGCGGCGTTCTGCCAGTCGTGCAGGATTGCTATCATCGCCACCGCCGCCGCAGGTACGATCATTGCCTGCACCAAGCCAACCGATAGTGCAATCATGATGGCACCGGCCGCCGCAGTGGCCGCACCTTTGCGCGCTTCGAAACGAATACGTGTGAGGCCATAGATGGCAATTGACATCCCGGCTAATCCGCCCAGCTCCGGGTTCAACTCATGCGCGCGCAGCAGCAGACCAAGGGAGCCGATCATCAACGCTACCGCAACACGTCCCGCGCGTTCGTCAAACAGCTTGTTGGCGGCCTTGTACAAATAAAGTAGAGTGATCGCCATGAATGCACCGCTGGCGATGCGTGCGCCGTCGTGCAGTGGCAATACGAACGAAAGGAATTTGGCGGTCAGCGCGGCGGCCCAATAGTAGAGCGGCGGAAAATCACTCGCCGTGTCGCCTGCGATATTTGGTACCAGCCAGCTTTGCAAACTGCTGTCGCTCAGCATCGAATAGACAATTCCCATGGCGATGGCTTCGTCCGGCTTCCACGGATCGTGACCAGTGAGTCCGGGGAACAGCCAAGCGAGACAGATGATGAGAAACAGCGCTGTCTTGACGGGTGTCGCCGTGCCATCAAAAACGATAGGCCGCTTCAGCGTGCTGGTGATTCTGGCCGCGTCTTTGGTCTGCGATAGGTTGGGGGAAGGTATGCTCACGAGTTCCAACGGAAAGGACAACTGATTTTACGCCCTGAGTATTTTGGATGTCTCAGCCGAATACTAATCTTCCTTAAGCCGCAGAAAGACAAATGGCAACCTTGCGGTTGCCAGAAAGAACAAAGGCAACCTTGCGGTTGCCTTTGGCTGTGCGTTGTTATAAACCCACAGATTATTTGCCTGCGCTGGTCTTGGCGTAACGCTGCTTGAACTTGTCGATACGGCCAGCGGTGTCCATGATCTTGTGTTTGCCGGTATAAAACGGGTGTGACTCAGACGACACCTCGATACGGATAACTGGGTAGTCTTTACCGTCGGTCCACTTCATGGTTTCTTTGCCTTTGGTATCGGCAGTCGTTTTGGTCAGGAATTTGAAGTCACATGACGAGTCAAAAAAGATGACATCGTTGTAGGACGGATGGATTTCAGCTTTCATGGGTACGGCCTTTCTTTTCGTAAAGGGTTCACCGCGTGTAAACCTCTATTCGAACAAGGGTGATGGGAGCCGCCTATTATGCATAAAAAAGCCCAACAAAGCAACGGCTTAGCCTGCTAAAGTTGTGCCATGCGAACTAATCAAACCCCGCCCAGCACGGCGCAAAACAGTGCTGCCTCTTCCAATCCGCTTCCCGCAGAAACCCCTGAGTTTAAGGATCAAGTCTCGGTCACACGCCATAAAACGCGTGTTAACGGCAAATCAATGGCCTACACCGTCACTTGTGGCACTTGGGTGATGCGGGAAGAACACGACAAGGATGGTGAGCATTTAGGGCACAAGCCTAAGTCAGTAATGTTCTTCACCGCCTATACCAAGGATGGCACCAAAGACGCTGCTGACCGGCCGATCATGTTCTGTTTTAACGGCGGCCCTGGTTCGAGCTCGGTTTGGTTGCATTTAGGCCTGATTGGCCCCAAGCGCGTCGCGCTGGATGATCAGGGCAATGCCGGTGCCCCGCCGTACAAACTTATCGATAACGATTTCTCGATGTTGTCGGACGCGGATCTCGTGTTTATTGATCCGGTCGGTACGGGTTACTCGCGCATGGTTGAGGGCGAAAAAACCAAGGAATACCACGAGTACCAGCGCGATCTTGACAGCGTCGGCGCGTTCATTCGCCTCTACGTGTCGCGACATGAGCGTTGGGCGAGTCCGAAGTTTATTGCGGGCGAAAGCTACGGCACAACACGTGCCTGTGGATTGGCTGGGCTATTGCAGGACAAGTACGGGATGTATATCAACGGCCTGTATTTGGTTTCAGTCGCCCTCGATTTTCAGACGATTCGGTTTGATCATGGTAACGACCTACCGCCGGTGATGTATTTGCCCACCTACGCCGCAACAGCGTGGGTGCATAAGAAATTGCCTTCGGAGCTGCAGAAAAAATCAGTAACGAGCTTGGTGAAGCAGGTCGAGGCGTTTGCAGCGACCGAATACGCCCACGCCTTGTTTCAGGGGGACAAACTCTCGCCGAAGGAATTCGACAAGGTGGCCACACAAGTTGCGCGTTACACCGGCTTATCCGTAGCCTACGTCAAGTCGACAAAGTTACGGGTGCAAATCCACCGATTTTGCAAGGAGTTGCTGCGCGACGAAGGCAGGACAGTCGGTCGCCTCGACAGTCGGTTTACCGCGCGTGATCGCGACAGCGCGGGTGAGCAGTTTGAGTTCGACCCTGCGCATGCGGCGATTGGCGGCGCATTTGCCACCACCTTGAATGATTACGTTCGTCGCACCCTCAAGTTTGAAACAGATCTCGATTACCGAGTGCTGTCAGCGCTTTACATGACGTGGGGCTGGAAGGACTTTGCCAACCGCTACGTCAACGTGGGAGAGACGTTGAGACGTGCGATGAATATGAACCCCCATCTGAAGGTTTATGTGGCTAACGGCTACTACGATATGGCCACTCCGCACTTTGCGTCAGACTATACGGTGAACCATCTTTCACTCGATGCGCCACTGGCAAAAAACATCTCACAGTACTATTACGAGGCAGGGCACATGATGTACATACATGCGCCATCGCTGACAAAGATGGCCGCGGATATGCGGGACTTCCTGAAAAAATCGCTAACGTAAATGCAGCGCAAAATACCCGCTTTCGAGCGCCCCACCTTGAAAGGTTGAGGTGAGGGTGTCAGTCTAGCGTTACGCCGGTCTCACTGATGAGCTTAGTCCAGATGGGAACATCAGCCTGCCAGGCACGAAAAAAAACATCTTTGGCGAGCAGCTTCGGTTCGAAGCCGAATTCGTGCAGGCGTTGCTGCGCCTGATTGGATTCGATGAACTCGCGAACGATAGTGACCCATCGGTCGACGACTAGCTCGGGCGTGCCAGCCGGCGCGACCAAGCCCATCCAACCCAATAGTGCAAAGGCGTGGGCGGTTGCCCCCTGTTCAATCAGCGACGGTACTTGCGGCAATGCTGCGCTCGGTTTATCGCCAATTACACCGACCGCCCTGAGTGCGCCGCTGCGAATATGCGGTGCCATTGCGCCGATGCTGCCGGCGGCGATCTGAATTTCGCCAGTCACAAGATCTTGAATGGCCGGTCCTTCGCCCTTGTAAGGAATGTGCTGAAGTGCCAAGCTGTAGCTCTTATTCAGCGCTTCGCACAGCAAGTGTCCGTGCGAGCCCGCCCCCCACGAGCCAAAATTCATCGGCTTAGTGGATGATGCCCGCGCCAACGCAATTAACTCCTTGAGGCTGCCGACAGGGATTGATTTGTTGACCGCGACCACCAGCTTGCTTGCACAGAGCATCGAGATGAATGCAAAGTCTCGTTTCGGATTGTAGGGTAGCTTTCGGTACAGCGCGGTGTTGGCAACTAGGGCCTCGGAAAACGTTAGGAACAGGGTATGCCCGTCTGCGGGCGATTTGGCAACATGATCTGCTGCAATGGCAGCACCTGCGCCGGGCCGGTTGTCGACAATCACTGATTGGCCGAGCGAGGCCCCCGCTCTGTGGGCAAGTAAGCGCGCGAAAGTGTCGGCCGCGCCGCCCGCAGCAAATCCGACCACGATCCGAACCGTGCGCACAGGATACCCACCCTGCGCTGACAACTTGGGGCAGGTTGAGAGAAATGGCGCAAGACCGATTGCACCAGCGCATTTCAGCCAGCGGCGTCGGTCAGACGAGGACATCGGAGTCACGTTATGCGAGGGGGTGGGAGTGCCCTACCGGGCGAGCCCAGTATGGTCGACTGACAAGATGATCGTACTCTATCAACTTTGACGGCACCACCACGACACATATTCGGCCATCCGATCTTCACAGCCGAGCCACACCAGTCGCCGAAACAAGTCCCGGTGCATCGCAGCACCGGGACGGGCGTCAGCCGTTCAGTATTGAAAAGCCTATTCGAGCTTGATGTTCCGCTTGGCGGCCAGCGCCTTCATTTTGTCAAACTCAGCTTTGATTTGTGCGGTGAATTGCGCTTGCGTGTTGCCGATAGGATCGGCACCCTGTGCCGCGAGTTTTTCCCGTACGGCTGGATTGTTTACCGTTTTGATCGCGGCCGCAGCGATCTTATCGACGATTTCCTTTGGTGTCTTGGCCGGCACCACCAAGCCATACCAAGCTGGGTCATTCACGTCGTTTAAGCCCAATTCGGCAAACGTCGGTACGTTGGGGTAAGCAGGCAGACGCTTAAGCGAAGCAACCGCCAGCAGACGCATGCCCTTGGCGGCATCTTGCATGTTGGCATCAATCTGTCCTTTTGACGATGGCAGGTTGTCAAACAACACCGGAACTTGCCCGCCGACCACGTCTATCACGGCAGGACCGGCACCCTTATACGGAATATGAACCATATCTGTGCCAGTCGCTGCTTGGAAGAGTTCACCCATCATGTGGCCGATGCCGCCGGTGCCAGACGAGGCGAAACTAAGTTTGCCCTGCTCTTTTTTCAGAAGCGCCAAAAACTCCTTGAAGTCGTTGGCCGCGACTTTTGGGTTCACTGTTAAGACGTTCGGTGTTGAAGCAAGATTGGTGATCGCAATTAAATCATTGAAGTTGTTATAAGGAATCTTCGGGTTGGTCGCCGGGTTCACCGCCATGGTCGAGACTGTTGCCATGCCGATGGTATATCCGTCCGGCGCAGACTTCACCACCTCGTTGGTCCCGACCGAACCGCCACCGCCAGCGCGGTTCTCGACGATGACAGACTGCCCAAGCTCTTTGCCGAGTTGGTCGGCAACCAGACGTGCCACGATATCCGTGGTTCCCGCTGGGGCGAATGGCACGATCAACTTGATCGGCTTGTTTGGATAGGCCTGTGCAAATGCAGCGCCAGCACTGACCGCCAGAACCGCTGCCACCATAGTCATTGTTTTACGAAACATAGAAGCCCCTCGATGATTTTGTTGAGTGGTGCGTGTAGCGTGTTACCCAAGCTTAATATTATTACTGGCAACATTGCCTTGAAAAAAGGCAAGCGACGCGATCAGTCGTGAAAGCTGGCGAAAAGTTCAATCCGTCGCTACCGTGACCGCTATGGTATCAGGACTGTAGAACCGGTGGTTTTCCTTGCTTCAAGGTCGCGGTGTGCTTGTGCAGCATCGCGAAGTGCATAGGTCTGATTGACTTCGATTGCGACCGCGCCGCTTGCGACGACGGCAAACAGTTCATCGGCTGTGGCGGCCAAATCTGCGCGTGTCGCGGTGTAAGTGTCCAGTGTGGGGCGGGTGAGGTACAGCGAACCTTTTGCCGCTAATTCGCCAATGTAGAAGGGTTTGACCGCCCCCGAAGCGGCACCAAAGGAAACCATCATGCCGAGCGGGGCAATGCAATCGAGTGACTTTGCCCACGTATCTTGGCCGACGCCGTCATAGACCACCTGGCACTTTTTACCATTGGTGATTTCCATCACGCGGGCTTGAAAGTCCTCAGTGCGATAGTTGATCACATGATCGCAGCCATTCGCCTTTGCCAAGGCCATCTTTTCTTCCGAACCGACGGTGCCGATCACCGTCGCCCCCAGATGTTTCGCCCACTGGCCGAGGATGAGACCGACCCCGCCTGCGGCTGCGTGTGAGAGGATTATGTCGCCCGCTTTGACGCGGTAGGTACGGCGCAACAGGTACTGGGCGGTCATGCCTTTCAACATCATAGAGGCGGCTTGTTGGTCGGAAATCACTGCGGGGATTTTCACTATACGATCTGCGGGCATAAGTCGTGCTTCGGCGTATGCGCCCATCGGAGACGAAGCGTACGCAACACGATCCCCTACCTGGCAGCTGGTGACGTTGGTGCCGACCGCTTCAACAATGCCTGCACCTTCGCGGCCGATGACCGAGGGAAGCGTAATCTTGTACATCCCACTCCGATGATAAGTATCGATGAAGTTCAGTCCCGCTGCGGTGGTCTTGAGGCGCACTTCGTCGGGCCCTGGTGCACCAATTTCGACATCTTCCCACTTCAAAACTTCCGGACCGCCATGCTCGTGAATCCGTATTGCCTTGCTCATTTGTTTTGTTCCTCGTCGATGAACGCTTGCATTGCGTTGAATTTGGCAAGGGCGATGGCTGCGGCTACGTTGAAACCATGTTTGTTAGCGATGGCCGCAAAATCGATGGACTGCAGACGAACCAACGCGCGCGCAAGATAATCATGGGGGGGATATGGTGTCATCGCAAAGCCCTGACGTCCGTGATGGTCACATGCGGCGGCATCGAGTACCTCAACAAATCTTCCTGGTCGACGAAGTGCATCGCAGCCATCCAACAGTGCCAAGAGCTTGTCGGCTGACAAACCGAGCGCGTTGTGGATTTCTCCATGCCACCGCGCGACCACCACCGCGAGGTCACGACACTCGGCGGGTACACGCAGACGCGCGCAGAGAGCATCGATTAACTCCACACTTTTGACCTCGTAATCCGGATGTCGCGGCAGAAACTGCAAAGGTGTGACAGCCTTGCCGAGGTCGTGTGTGAGCGCGGCGAAGCGAACCGGCAAGCTGGCGTTTGTTTGCGCGGCATAGTCGATCACCATCATCACATGCACACCGGTGTCGATTTCGGGGTGGACGGCGCTAGACTGCGGCACACCCCACAAACGATCAATTTCCGGTGCGATATGTGCAAGTGCACCGCATTCACGCAGTACTTCGAACATACGTGAGGGGGTGGC
>JBEILF010000122.1:0-7274 GCA_040379385.1 Burkholderiales bacterium
AGCTGCGCTCAAGACCGAGCAATATGTTGCGGGCAAAACGTTTGTGACGACGCTCAGACTCAGGCAGAAATTCGGGAACAACGGCAGCAACGGTATCAGCAAAGTCAGCGGCGTATGGCCAGCGAATTTGCGGTGGGTATGCGCCGTGTGGAGATAGAGCGTCGGCAGCGTGTTGAGTAGCCCGCCTGCGCAGTACGCTCTACAGCGTGTTGTTAAGTGTGGCGTAACGAACGCGCATGGCTGCAGGCAGATTGTGCACCAATTTGGTCAGCAGCTCATCGTGCAGCTTGAGTTCTTGCCGCCAATGTGATTGCGTGACTGCGGTGATCGATTGATACTTATGTTCGTCAAACGACAGCCCGCTCCAATCAAAATCGCCGTAACGCGGGATCGCGCCAAGCGCCGTTTCACCGGCTTCCGCAGTTCCTTCCACGCGCCCAATAATCCAAGACAATACCCGCATGTTTTCACCGAAGCCCGGCCAGATGAATTTCCCTTCATCACTTTTCCGGAACCAGTTCACACAGTACAGCTTGGGCGTCTGTGAAGTTTTGCTACCGATATCGATCCAGTGTGCGAAGTAGTCGGACATGTTGTAGCCACAAAACGCCAGCATGGCGAAAGGATCACGACGCACCACACCAACTTGTCCGACAATCGCTGCCGTAGTCTCAGAGCCCAATGTCGCGGCCATGTAGACGCCATCATTCCAATTATTGGCCTCTGTTACAAGCGGCACCGTCGTCGAGCGACGGCCACCAAAAATCATCGCTGAAATGGGCACGCCGTTCGGGTTATCCCATTCCGAATCAAGCGAAGGGCACGACGTTGCCGCAACCGTAAAGCGTGCGTTGGCATGCGCCGCTGGGCGTCCGCAATCCGGTGTCCAAGCGTTGCCCTGCCAATCGGTCAGATGTGCGGGTGGTGTTCTGGACATGCCTTCCCACCACACGTCGCCTTCAGGTGTCAGCGCAACGTTGGTGAAAATCACGTTCGCTTTCAGCGATTCCATACAATTTGGATTGGTCTCATATGATGTGCCCGGAGCCACACCAAAGAAACCCGCTTCCGGGTTAATGGCGTACATCTTGCCATCCGCACCGGGTTTGATCCACGCGATGTCGTCGCCGACGGTCGTCACTTCCCATCCAGCAGCCTTAAATGGGGCGGGAGGAATCATCATCGCGAAATTCGTTTTGCCGCATGCGGACGGAAACGCAGCAGTGACGTAGTGTTTCTTGCCAGCCGGCGTCTTTACACCCAAGATCAACATGTGCTCGGCGAGCCAGCCCTGTTCTTTGCCCATCACCGACGCGATACGCAGGGCAAAACATTTTTTGCCGAGCAGGGCGTTGCCGCCATAGCCGGAACCGTATGACCAGATCTCGCGGGTTTCGGGGAAATGCACAATGTACTTGTGTTGCTTATTTGACGGCCAGGCCACATCTTTCGCGCCCGATGCCAGCGGCGCACCAACCGAATGAAGACATGGCACAAATTCACCATCGTCACCGAGCATGTCGAGTACTTTGCTGCCCATACGTGTCATGAGTTTCATGTTGACTGCGACGTAGGCGGAGTCTGAAATCTCGACACCGATGTGTGAGATATGTGAGCCAAGTGGCCCCATACTGAAAGGCACCACGTACATGGTGCGTCCACGCATCGAGCCGGAAAACAGGCCTTGTAACGTAGCGCGCATTTCGGCCGGCGGCATCCAGTTGTTGGTTGGCCCCGCGTCGGATTGTTGTTCACAGCAAATGAAGGTTCGGTCTTCAACCCGAGCAACATCAGTCGGGTCTGATAATGCTAGGTAAGAGTTGGGACGCAGTGTGTCGTTGAGCTTGCGGAAGGTACCGGTAGCGACTAGCTCGGCGCAAAGGCGATCATATTCTTCGGTTGAACCATCACACCAATAAATGCGATCCGGCTTTGTGAGTGCTGCAACCTGTTCCACCCACGCCAATAATTTTTGATGTTTTGTCGGCGCGTCATTAATCAATACGGGCTTGGCTTGGGCGTGCATCTACGGCTCTCCGAAGGGCGGTCGACGTCATGCCATCGACACATTTACCTGTTAAGACAAAATTATCTCACAGCGGAAGTTTTGTTGAGCCATCACCCGCACGCCTGAGTAGCGATACCTGCGACAAAAATTGATAGTTTTGTGCGAGGCTTATGCGCCAACTGCATAATCGCAAATGCCTTTTGTTTCACAACCCAGCGGGCTGCTGGCCGTAAGTTTTAAATTTTTCAATTACTCTTCCCATTTCGTCGTCACTCAAATAGGGCGGCTCACCGAGTTGCAGGGCATGCCAATACATCTTGGCCAACACCTCGACTTCCACTGCAAGCGCGAGCGCTTTCTTGAGGGTTGCAGCGCACGCAATCGCGCCATGCTGCGCGAGTAGGCACGCTGTTCTTCCTTCGAGTGCCGTTACCGCTGCCGCCGACAATTCTGCAGTGCCGAAGGTTGCATATGGTGCGCAGCGGATATTGCGTCCTCCGGCAATAGCGATCATGTAATGAAACGGGGGAATGTCGCGATGATGGCTGGCCAAGGTGGTGGCAAAGATCGAGTGGGTGTGAACGATGCTGTGAATCTCCGGGCGCGCGGCGTAGATGTCGCGGTGGAACTGCCATTCGGAGGAAGGCAAGACATCACCTGTATAGTCGCCATTCATGTTGACGAGCACAATTTGCTCAGGCTGTAAATTCTCGTAGTCGATACCGGTAGGGGTGATGAGGAAACCATCACTGCTGTCATTCGACTCGACGACACGGGCGCTAACATTGCCTGACTTGCCGTGGTTGATTCCCGCAGCATTCATTCTCAACGCCGTGTCGATCACCTCGCGGCGTCGCGACAAATGTGGAACGGTGCTCAAATTTAGAAACGTCATTTGCAGGTTCCGTTTGCCACACTGCGGGCGAGGTCCGCTGGTGCAAAAATACCGCACTCGGTAATAAGACCCGTAACCAGTCGCGACGGGGTGACATCAAAACCCGGATTACTAATCGGCGTTCGGTCAGGCAGCATGCACACATCAGTTATACAACCATTACGATCCCAACCACGTAGCATACTAACCTCACTGGTATCACGTTCTTCAATTTCGATTTCTGGTACGCCGTCCTCGATATCCATATCTATGCTGGAAATTGGTGCCGCAGCATAAAACGGGATGCCGTTATCGCGCGCGGCGAGCGCCTTCAGATAGGTGCCAATCTTGTTGGCCACATCACCGCGACGGGAAACCCGATCTACGCCGACGATGACAAGGTCTACTTTTTCGTGCTGCATCAAGTGGCCGCCTGCATTGTCCACAATATAGGTGTGGTTGACACCGGCGTCAGCCAGTTCCCACTGGGTGATCAGTCCCTGATTGCGCGGTCGGGTTTCTTCCACCCAAACATGCACCGGTAAGCCTTCCCTGTGCGCCAGATAAATTGGCGCAGTAGCGGTTCCCCATTCGGTGCAAGCCATCCGACCAGCGTTGCAGTGAGTCAAAATGTTTACCGCACGCCCGGTTTTCGCGTGGATGTCACGGATGATGGCGAGACCGTGCTCGCCGATCTTACGATTGTTGTTCTCGTCTTCAGCCGCGATTTGATCCGCCGCAGCCCAAGCGACGTTGGCGCGGTCGGCAGGGTCGGTAGTGGTGAGCAGCCGACTCATTCGATCTAGTGCCCATGCGAGATTCACTGCGGTCGGACGTGTTGCCGCTAATGCCTTGCTGGCTGTCAAGAGTGCGCCGTCGGTTGCGTCGCGCTGCATAGCGAGTGCGATTCCATAAGCCGCAGTTACGCCGATCAGTGGGGCACCGCGTACCCGCATGGTGCGAATCGCTTCCGCGCAGTCTTCCCATGTCAGCAGGACGCGCTGCTCAACAATAAACGGTAGCTGCGTCTGGTCGATAATCACCACGCGACGCGCGGCATGATCGGCGGCGAGACTACTGATGGGCTTTTCAGTGAATTTCATTGTTGGCAGTTGGTAGTTGCGTTAGTCGGGCGCGTGGAAAGCAAAAAATCCTCGGCATAACGGCGCGAGATTACCCCGCTGGCCGAACTACTGCTAGCGAGGTCTGATTATCCCTGACTGCGTTATAATTTCAGTTTCCACACATCCCTTCCCGGATATTAGCCATGACACAGTATATTTTCGTCACGGGTGGTGTAGTTTCCTCGTTAGGGAAGGGCATCGCCGCCGCCTCTCTAGCCGCCATTCTTGAATCGCGCGGCATCAAAGTCTCCATGATGAAGCTGGACCCGTATATCAACGTGGATCCCGGCACTATGTCGCCATTCCAACACGGTGAAGTTTTTGTCACGGAGGACGGCGCTGAGACTGACCTTGACCTTGGGCACTACGAGCGCTTCATCTCGACCAAGATGAAAAAGGCCAATAACTTTACGACTGGTCAGATTTACGAACGGGTGATCAACAAAGAGCGCCGCGGCGACTATCTGGGTGCCACCGTTCAGGTCATCCCACACATTACCGACGAAATTAAGTCGTCGATCATCTCCGGTACGGCAGATGCAGAAGTCGGCATTATCGAAATTGGCGGCACGGTCGGCGACATCGAGTCGCTGCCATTCTTGGAGGCCATTCGCCAGATGGGGGTCGAGCAAGGGCGGGACAACGTTTGCTACATCCACTTAACCCTCGTGCCGTACTTGCCGGCCGTCGGGGAAATCAAAACCAAACCGACGCAACACAGCGTCAAAGAGCTGCGCGAAATCGGTATTCAGCCTGATGTGGTGATGTGTCGCAGTGATCGTCCGTTGCCCGAAGAGGAGCGCAAAAAGATTGCACTGTTCACTAACGTCGATAAGGGCTCAGTGATCTCATGTTACGACGCCACTTCGATATACAAAATACCGAAGATGCTGCACAAGCAAGGACTCGATGAAATTGTATGTCGCAAGTTACATCTGACACCTAACCCTGCGGACCTGACGCAGTGGGAGCGTATTGTTGATGCACTGGAGAATCCGGTTGCTGAAATAGACCTCGCCATGGTGGGTAAGTATGTCGATCTGGCGGATTCCTACAAGTCGCTGTCGGAGGCACTGATTCATGCTGGCATCCAGACCCGCACCCGCGTGAACATTCATTACCTTGATTCCGAGGACATGGAGAAGACAGGCATCGATGAACTTGCGCGCATGGACGCCATATTGGTACCCGGAGGCTTCGGTAAACGCGGCACAGAGGGCAAGATTTCGGCAGTTAAATTTGCGCGGGAAAACAAAATTCCCTATCTCGGTATTTGCTTAGGTATGCAAATCGCCACCATCGAATTTGCGCGCAACGTGGTCGGACTCGCCGGTGCCAACTCCACCGAGTTCGACGCCGAAACGCCGCATCCAGTGGTCGCGCTCATTACCGAATGGCAGAACCACGACGGCCAGATCGAAAAGCGTGATGCCAGCTCGCGTATGGGCGGTACGATGCGCCTCGGCGCGCAGCCATGTACGGTCCGCCCCGATACGCTGGCGTACAAAATTTACCAAAGCACGACCGTCAGTGAGCGTCATCGTCACCGCTACGAGGTCAACAACCATTACGTGCCGCGTCTGGAAGCCGCCGGGCTGGTTATTTCTGCGCGGACAAACTCTGAAGCATTAACCGAAATGGTCGAACTCGATCCCGCCAAACACGGCCATCCGTGGTTTTACGGCTGCCAGTTTCACCCGGAGTTCACTTCGACACCGCGCACCGGGCATCCACTGTTCACATCGTATATCAAAGCCGCGCTTGAGCGGCGTAAAAAGACACACGGCGAAGCAGGCTTGCGTGTGGTGCAGGGAACGAAGGCAAGCGCATGAGCGGAAATCAGCCTGATTTTTGGGTTCAAAACGGCCCTGTCCCCGCGCAGGCGGCGACCCAAGTTGGCTGCGCCTCGCTCATCAATAAATTGGCTTCCCGCCGTCGCGGGAACGGGGTGCCGGTGCGGATTGCGCCGTCATTGGAGATGTAATGAAACTTTGTGGATTTGACGTTGGGCTCGACAAGCCATTCTTCTTAATTGCCGGGCCATGCGTCGTAGAAAGCGAGCAATTGCAAGTCGATGTTGCAGGTCAACTTAAGGAGATGACGGCAGCGCTGAACATTCCCTTCGTCTTTAAGTCGAGTTACGACAAAGCCAATCGCTCATCCGGCAAATCGTTTCGCGGCCCCGGCATGGATGAGGGTTTGCGCGTGCTGGCAGAAGTCAAGAAACAACTGAGTGTGCCGGTGCTAACAGACGTCCACACCGAAGCGGAGATTCCGACGGTGGCGGGCGTGGTTGATGTGCTGCAAACACCAGCATTCCTCTGCCGTCAAACCGATTTCATTCATGCCGTCGCGCGTGCTGGCAAACCGGTGAATATCAAGAAGGGCCAGTTCTTGGCACCGACTGATATGAAGAACGTCGTTGATAAAGCGCGGGACGCCAGCGGTACCGACAACATCATGGTGTGCGAGCGCGGTGCGTCGTTCGGCTACAACAATCTTGTATCGGACATGCGCTCACTCGCGATCATGCGTAACACCGGTTGTCCGGTGGTGTTTGACGCCACGCACTCGGTGCAGCTTCCAGGCGGGCAAGGCTCGACCTCTGGCGGACAGCGCGAGTTTGTTCCTGTGTTGGCGCGCGCCGCGATTGCGGCCGGTGTCTCTGGCGTATTTATGGAAACACATCCGGATCCCTCTAAGGCGTTATCGGATGGTCCGAACGCTTGGCCGCTGCCGATGATGAAAGAACTGCTTTACGTATTGAAAGAAATTGATGCACTGGTGAAGCAGCGTGGTTTTGCTGAATCCGCTTTGATGAAGTAACTCTATAAAAATTTAGACCATGACCGCAATCGTTGATGTAATCGCAAGAGAAATTTTGGACTCGCGTGGCAATCCCACCGTGGAGTGTAATGTGTTGCTTGAGTCGGGTGTCATTGGCCGCGCCGCCGTGCCCTCAGGCGCGTCAACCGGCTCCCGTGAAGCTATTGAGCTTCGCGATAAAGATGCACACCGTTATCTGGGTAAAGGGGTGTTGAAGGCGTGTGAGCACGTCAACACCGAAATTTGCGAAGCGATCATCGGCCTTGATGCTTCTGAGCAGTCGTTTATAGATAGCACCATGATTGAGCTGGACGGCCCTGAAGGTAAATAGCGCTTGGGTGCGAACGCCCTTATCGCCGTCTCCATGGCGTGCGCCAAAGCGGCGGCTGACGAATCGGGTCTCTCGCTTTATCGTTATCTCGGTGGTGCAGCACCGATGCAA
>JBEILF010000123.1:0-7265 GCA_040379385.1 Burkholderiales bacterium
ATTAGGCTCGTTTCTCGCTTGCTGTGGATGCGGGCTGCAGGTTGGCTCGTGGGCGATTGCACGGCAATGTTGCGCCTTGCTGCCGAAGCATAGCCCGCGATGCTGTGGTCGGTCAGGCAAAAAATCGCTCGCCTGTTCACCTACTCGCCCACTTTCGAGCGCGCCGCCGTTTACGGTTCAGGCTAGGCCCGCGCCAGCGCCGGGTTTTTCTTGAAGTAGGTTCGCACACCATCCGCGATGGCGTCCGCCATCTTGTCTTGGTAAGTCACGTCGCGTAATTTGCGCTCTTCATCTGGGTTGGAAATAAACGCGGTCTCAATCAAGATCGAGGGAATGTCCGGCGCCTTTAACACCGCAAATCCTGCCTGCTCAACTTGCGGTTTGTGCAACCGATTCACCTCGACCAACTCGGACAAGACATAACGCCCTAACTTCAGGGAATCGTTAATCTGCGCAGTCGTCGACAGATCCAACAGAATCTGCGCCAAATTCGAGTCACGGGTGCTCAAGTTAACACCGCCGATCAAGTCGGCATCATTCTCTTTGTTGGCGATCCACTTGGCGGCGGTAGATGTGGCACCGCGCTCAGACAGCGCGAAAACCGAAGAGCCGTTTGCCTGCGGATGGATGAAGGCGTCAGCATGGACGCTGATAAACAGATCGGCCTTCAGTCGGCGCGCCCTCTGTACTCTGTGATGTAGGGGCACAAAATAATCTGCGTCTCTCGTGAGCGCAATACGAAAGCGCGCATCACTGTCGAGTTTGCCTTTCAGCAGGCGGGAAATCATCAACACAATATCTTTTTCGCGCGTACCTTTCCTTCCAACAGCACCGGGATCTTCCCCGCCATGCCCTGGATCGACCACAACGGTGAACGGGCGCGGCGGCTTTCTGCCCGCAACAATCGTCGGTGCTTCCGGTGCCCTGGTGGAGTCTTTACCGATATCTTTACCTGCGTCCTTGGCGAGCCCTACCGAAGCCGGTTTGTCTGCGGATGGTGCCGACGTTGCACTTGCCATTTCGCTAGCTCTGCCGCCCTGCCGCAGCGGTGTCATTCCCTGGTTGGCGTCTTTATCGGATGCCGCGAACATTGCCGTGTCTTCGTTGAGCAGCGCCAGCATGGGGTCGACTGGTTTCGCGGGGTAGATATCGAGCATCAGCCTGTGACCAAACTCGCCGACCGGAGGGACGGCGAATACCTGCGGCAACACTTCGGTTCGCAGGTCGAGCACCACCCGTACCACGTTGGGGCGATTGATACCGACGCGGACCGCTCTAATGTACGGATCGTCGGCACCTACTTTCGCGGCAAGCAGCTTTAGTGCGTCTCCAAGTTCGACGTTCTCGATGTCGAGAACCAGCCGTTCGGGGTCTTTGACAACAAAATGCTGGTACTTAAAACCTGATGGCGCTTCGAAGGTGACCCGCGTGTACTCGTTGGCCGGCCAGACACGGGCGGCGCTAACTTTGGAAGGCAGCGCTGCGGCGGCAAGTAGCTGACTTCCCACCAGCGGTAGCGCAGCCAAGCCACCGAGCAACTTCCGTCTCGTCACTGCGATGCCGGTCAGGACAGTATTGCTTTCAGAAGCTTCTGCCCGAGTGTGCTGTGGGCGGTAAGACACATGCTCCTCGATGTCTCGCTGGATTGACAAGACGTTAGCTGTATCTCCAGATCGGCGGGAGACAACGGCACCCGCGCGCCTGACGCCTTCTCTGGCCATTCGATCAGAGAGATTGCCGATGCTGTTAACGAATCTCGAAAGCCTGCTTCGTGCCATTCGTTCGGATCCCTTAAACGATAAAAATCAAAGTGATACAAGTTTAAGCTAGAAACTCTATAAACTTCAACCAAGGCGTAGGTTGGACTCTTTACCCTCCCCTCGTATCCGAGCGCCATCAGCACGCCGCGCACAAAGGTGGTCTTGCCCGCACCGAGGTCGCCGCGCAGGTAGATTGTGACCGGTAGTTCTCCCAACCGCCCGGCGAGGGCGATGCCGCGAGCCAATCCGTTGGCCGCCGCCATTGTCGCGGGTTCATCCGGTAATGTGATTGTCATCTGAGAAAGTTCACTCATCCGATAGACTGCCGTCATGCAAGAAATTGACTATTCGCCCGATTTTGCCGAATTTTCAGCTGCCCTCGCAGCCGACATAAAGAATTGGGGAATAGCGCTCGGCTTTCAAGAAGTGGGCATCACCGACACCGACCTGTCGACCGAGGCGGCCCTGCTCGAACAATGGTTGGCGGCGGGCTTCCATGGAGGCATGGATTATATGGCGCGGCGCATTAAGGCCGATGGCGACGCCGACAGCGAACGCAAGACAGCCCCCCAGCGCAGCGTGCCCAAGGCGATCGTACCCGGTACCATTCGCATCATCACCACCCGTCTCAACTACGACACACTTGCAGCGAAACACAGCTGGGCGGTAATGGATGACCCGTCGGCGGCGTTTATCTCACGATATGCCCTGGGTCGCGATTATCACAAGGTGGTGCGCAACAAACTACAGTTGCTTGCTGAAAAGATTGCGGAAAAAGTGCCTGGTCTTTCGTATCGGGTGTTTGCCGATTCCGCGCCGGTTATGGAAGTTGCTCTGGCGACAAAATCCGGTATCGGCTGGCGCGGCAAACATACGCTGCTACTAAATCGTTCGGCGGGCTCATTATTCTTCCTTGGCGAAATCTACATCAACCTACCCCTGCCGGTTGATTCACCTACCAGCGAGCACTGTGGCACCTGTACGCGCTGCATCGATATCTGCCCGACCAAAGCCATCGTCGCGCCCTACGTTGTTGACGCACGGCGCTGCATCTCCTATCTCACCATCGAGAACAAGGACGCGATTCCCGTCGAGTTTCGCGAAGCCATCGGCAACCGCATCTACGGTTGCGACGACTGCCAGCTCACCTGCCCGTGGAACAAATTCGCGACGCCGACGGCGGAAAAAGATTTCGCCATTCGCCACCAACTAGATGACGTCACCCTCGCAGAACTGTGGGATTGGGATGAAGCGACGTGGCTTCAGCGCATGGAAGGCAGCGCGATTCGACGCATCGGCTTCGAGCGTTGGCGGCGCAATTTGGCCGTTGCAATAGGTAACGCACTGCGATCTGGAAGACTCGCCCTCGCCGAGGTTCAATCTCTACGCCAACGGCTCACTGCGTCGCGTGCATCGGCGACCGCATTGGTCGCCGAGCACATCGACTGGGCGCTATCTACGCCATCGACAAACTAGCGCAGCATGAATTGATTGACGCGCTTGACGAAACCTGCCGGGTCTTCGAGTTGACCGCCCTCGGCCAATAGCGATTGCTCGAACAAGATCAGGCTCAAGCTATCGAATGTTTCGGCCTCAACATTCGCCTTCAGTTTTTCCACCAGCGGGTGGGTCGGATTGATCTCAAGAATCGGCTTCACCGCATTGACCTTCTGACCTGCCGCTTTCAGCAAGCGCTCGAGGTTGCCAGAGAGCTCGTGCTCGTCGACCACCAAACACGCTGGTGATTCAGTCAGGCGATGCGTTACGCGAACCTCTTTCACTTTTTCGGCGAGCGAGGTTTTGATTTTTTCCAGCAGCGGCTTCAGTTCATCCGCCGTTTTTTCCGCGGCCTTCTTTTCTTCATCGTCGGCCAGTGCGCCCAAGTCAAGATCACCCTTGGCAACCGACTGCAGCTTCTTGCCATCGAATTCATCAACCGAACCCAACCACCATTCGTCGACCGATTCAGTTAGTAGCAACACTTCGATGCCCTTCTTCTTGAACACTTCCAAATGCGGACTATTCTGCGCGGCGGTGAGGCTGTCGGCGGTGACGTAGTAAATCTTTTCCTGGCCGTGCTTCATGCGCGACACGTAGTCGGCAAACGACACCGACTGGGTGCTGCCGGATTCATGCGTCGAATAGAAGCGCGCGAGTTTTGATACACGCTCCTTGTTGGCAAAGTCCTCGCCCATACCTTCTTTGAAGACGCGGCCAAACGCATCCCAAAACTTCGCGTACTTATCCTTTTGGTTTTCTGCGAGATCTTCAAGCAGGCCGAGTACCTTCTTTACACAGCCGGAGCGAATCGCGTCGACATCTTTTGATTGTTGCAAAATTTCGCGCGAAACATTCAGCGGCAGGTCGTTTGAGTCAACCACACCTTTGACAAATCGCAGGTAACGCGGCAGCAGTTGCTCAGCGTCTTCCATGATGAACACGCGACGAACGTACAGCTTCAACCCGTGCTTGCGCTCTCGATCAAACATATCAAACGGCGCTTTGGACGGTACGTACAACAGCTCGGTGTATTCCTGACGCCCTTCCACTTTGGCGTGTGTCCATGCCAGCGGCGGCTGCCAATCATGCGAGACGTGCTTGTAGAACTCCTGATACTGCTCGTCGGTGATGTCCGCTTTGGCGCGTGTCCAAATCGCGTTGGCTTGATTTATCGTTTCATCTTCGTCACGCGTGACCTGAGCCTTGGCCTCTTCATCCCATTCAGACTTTTTCATCACAATGGGAAGTTGAATGTGATCGGAGTATTTGCGAATCACGCTCTTGATGCGCCAGTCATCGAGAAACTCTTTGGCGTCGTCCTTGAGGTGCAGAACAATCTCCGTCCCGCGCCCGGCTTTTTCAATTGCCTCAAGCGTGAATTCGCCGTCTCCGGTTGATTCCCAACGTACACCGTCTGCGGCGCTGGTGCCAGCCCGCCGCGACATCAAGGTGACGCGGTCTGCGACGATAAACGCCGAGTAGAAACCAACACCAAACTGGCCAATCAAGTTGGCGTCCTTTTGTTGGTCGCCAGACAACTTCGAGAAAAATTCCTTGGTTCCTGACTTTGCGATCGTGCCAATATTGGCCACTATCTCATCGCGGGACATACCGATCCCATTGTCGGAAATGGTCAGCGTGCCGGCCGCTTTGTCGAAGCCGACACGGATTTTCAATTCAGCATCGTTCTCGAATAACGCCGGTGTTGTCACCGCTTCAAAACGCAGCTTATCGGCGGCGTCGGATGCGTTTGAAATCAGCTCGCGAAGGAATATTTCGCGGTTGGAATACAGTGAATGAATCATCAGCTGAAGCAGCTGTTTCACTTCGGTCTGGAATGCGCGGGTCTCTTTGCCGCCGTCGACGACAGGCTTTTCCATGGTGGTCATTGCTGGTTTTCTCCCAAGATTACAATTCACAAACAAACGTTTGCGCTGCAAATTTGGGCGGTCGCGCGGTTTTCAAGCCCCCAATCCCGCAATCCCCGAGCCCGCTAAAGCTGGCGAACCTTATAACCCTTTTCCTTGAGTAAACTCACCAAACCTCGTTCGCCGACAAGATGAAGCGAACCCACCGCCACGAAGTGTACCTCGCCGCTGGCCAGATACCCCTCGATGTTTTGCATCATGGCAGGATGCCGCCCCCACAGCAAGATTTGATTCAGCCGCTCGGTCTCGCGCTGATCACGCGTTGCTTCGTGAGCCAAATCCATCATCAGCTTAGCGTCTCCCAACTGCCACGCATTCACAATACCCGTCACTTGATCCGCAGACTGCCCGCGCTCAATGGTGCTGAGTGTATTGTCAAGAAACGCTTCTTGCAGGCTTGCCGACATATTCGTCAACAACTTGATCTGCGCCGTTGCGCTCTCTAACTGTAGTAGCGGCTTCTTCTCTCGCTTTGCCTGATGAATCAGCGCCAAGTCCAGCCCGGACGCCATGTCATAGCCGAGCGCTACATACTCGACAATTGGCAACATGCCGCCAAGCATCACCGGTCGCATCGAGGCGACGTTGGCAAATGGAATCTTGCGTTTTTCAAGCTGGGTCTTCAGTCGTGCCAGCAGCGCCGGTGAGATATGTTTGTCGATCGTCTCACCCTTTGGGTAATCGACCAACTTTGCGATCTCGGCTCCACCGGACTGGTCGGTAACATCGGCTTCTACGACAATTTTGCTCGACTGCATGAGTGCGTTTTGCACCGGCACCGGCAGCGGATAGAAGCTCGGTTTGCCGACGTGGATGGTGCCAAACAAATACAAAGTGTTACCGCCGTTTTTGGGCTTCACCTCCCAGAGCAATCCGCGCATGGCGTCAGCGCGGGGCGTGACTTTTGTCGCCTGACTCTTTGTTGGATCATAGTCCGCCAAATACGCTGCAGGCCCAGCGCCTGCCGTCACTTTGGCGCTAGCTGCTTGCGCAGAGGCGGGCGTGGCCACACTCGCCCAGCCGAAGACGGCCAGTGTCGAGCTAGCGGCAAGAGTGGAGATGAAAAGGCTCGCAACGCGAAAAAATGTCATTTATCAACCCAATAATGATGATCGCGTGAAATTATGCCGTGGCGGACATGGTTAAACTTGGCTTGCATAATTTTCGCTCAGTTAGACTTAGAAAGGGGCGCAGCGATGAAGCATCAAAAGAATGAGCCTTGGCGAAAAAATTGGTTCGGCACGCTATTGGTTGCCGCAATCGCGGTTTGGTGTATTTCCGTTTCCCAGCCCGTAGCAGCCGGGGAATGTAAATATCGCGGTGATCTGGATACGATGTACTGCGACGAGAACAAGGATCTGGTTGCGGATACACCCAAGGATAGCAACAGGCTGAAAAATCCGAATACCATCGTGTTCACCTATACCCCGGTGGAAGACCCGGCTGTGTACGAGAAAATTTTCCAGCCTTTCACGCAGGAGCTCGCCCGCTGCCTGGGGAAGAAAGTGATTTTCTATCAAGTCAATTCCAACGCCGCTGAAATCGAGGCGATGCGTTCCGGACGACTTCACGTTGGCGGATTCTCAACCGGCCCCACGGCGTTTGCGGTCAACATCGCCGGTGCCGTGCCGTTTGCCGTCAAAGGCACTGAAATAGAGTTCCAGGGATACAACCTGCTGGTGATTGTGAAGAAATCGTCGCCATACATGAAGCTCGCCGACTTAAAGGGCAAAAAGCTCGCGCACACCTCGCCATCGTCCAACTCGGGCCACATGGCACCGCTGGCGCTGTTTCCTGCAGAAGGGCTGACGCCGGACAAGGATTACAAGATATTGTTTTCCGGCAAACACGATCAAAGCATCATGGGCGTGAACTCCGGCGACTACGATGCCGCCGCAGTCGCGTCCGACGTCTACCATCGCATGGCGTCCCGCGGCCAAATCAAAGAGGACGACTTCCGCATCATCTACAAGTCGAGCAAATTCCCGACTTCCAGCTTCGCCTACGCACACGACCTTGAGCCAAGCTTCGCCAAGAGGTTGGTCAAGTGCTTCTACGACTACCGCTTCACACCAGA
>JBEILF010000124.1:0-7183 GCA_040379385.1 Burkholderiales bacterium
CGAGGCGCTACGCATTTGGCGTGAAGAGGAGCTTCCCGTCTACGAAAAGCTCGGTGACGTGCGTTCAGCGGCGGTCACACGCGGCAAGATCGCGGATGTGCTTCACGCCCGAGGCGAACTCGACGAGGCGCTACGCATTCGGCGTGAAGAGGAGCTTCCCGTCTACGAAAAGCTTGGTGATGTGCGTTCAGCGGCGGTCACACGCGGCCAGATCGCCGATGTGCTTGAAGCCCGAGGGGAACTCGACGAGGCGCTACGCCTCTACCAGCAAGGGTCGCTGCCCATACTTGAGCGAATTGGTGACGTGCACTCCGCAGCAGCTGTGCGACGAAGGATAGCCGCGATCCTCAGCAAGAGGAAAGCGAACTTGCAGTCAAATTGAAAAGTTCTTTATCGGCGGGCGTTTCGCAGCAGTTTTGCTTGAAGACGCCCGTCTTCATTAGAGTTTCATTTACCGATAAATTTCGCTGATCGTTTCTCGACAAACGCGGTGACGCCTTCCTTGAAGTCGTCGGTATTTGTGCAATCCGCAAAACGCGCGATTTCGTTATCCATCTGCCGACGCATCGGCGTTTCAAAACTTTCGTTTAGTAAACGTTTTGCATTGGCGTAGGCCACAGTAGCGCCATTGGCCAGGCGGTTAGCGAGACTCAAAACGTCTTCATCAAGCTGCGCTGCCGGCACCACCTTGGTGACCATACCGAGTGAGAGGGCAGCAGGCGCATCAATCGTTTCAGCGAGCATGATGAGCTCGGTGGCTTTGCGTATACCGAGAAGACGCGGCAGTACCCAGGTCGCCCCACCGTCGGGTGATAGCCCAATCTTTGTATAGGCGGTATTGAAGGTCGCCTTATCCGAGACGACCACAAAATCACACGCCAACGCGACACTCACACCCGCGCCAGCACATGCGCCTTGGATTTGTGCGACTACCGGAAACGGCATGTTGCGGATCGCCACGATCGCGTCGTGCATGTAGTCGCCCATTGGTACAACGGTAGCTGCCAAGGTGGGATCATCTTTCTTGGCGTGAAACATACCAACGTCGCCGCCCGCCAGAAACGCCTTGCCGGCGCCTTTCAGAATCAACACGCGAATGTCGGTGGCGCGTGCCAGTGAAAGTGCCACGTCGCGAAACTCGCGAATGAGTTGTTCGTTCATCGCGTTGAAAACCTCCGGCCGGTTAAATACCAGATAGGCAATCGCGGGGTTCTTGGCGTCGCGTGTAGTGTAGACCGTTGCGAGTGGATTGGCGGTGTCGTTCATCGTTACTTTTCCTGTGGAGACTCACTTGCTGTCAGGGTCGCTGCGCTGGCGGGCGCGCGGGGAATGATGCCACGGTCAAGATACGCAGCGCGCAAATGCCGTTTCAAATTCGGCAGGTTAAACGCGAATGCAGCCGCGCCGATTGCACAAATACCGCCGAGCAGCATGTAGGCTAGCGGCGCGCCGAATTGTGCCGCCGTCCAACCGGCAAATACGTGTCCCAACGGTGCACCGCCGGCAAAAAACGTTGAATACACGGAAACCACACGTCCGCGTTTATCGTCATCCACTACCGTTTGAATGATGGTGTTGACCGTTGCCGAGGTGCCCATCAGCCCCATGCCGACCAAGGCCATGCCCACAATCGACATGGTGGTGTTCTGCATGGGGGCAAATACCGAAAAAATTATTGCGCCGACCGCAGCGATGCTGGCCGTGATGGCGACCCAGCGCGCCAGTCCGCGGACGTTTTCGCGCCGTGCGAGCAGGATGGCACCGGTCAGCGCACCAATCCCGACTGCACTGACAAAAACACCGTGCAACTCGGCACCTTTACCGAACGTTTCCACGGCGATGGCCGGCATTAAGATTGAATATGGATTGATGGCAAAACTGACCAAGCCGACGATCAATACCAGCGGCAGGATGATCGGACTGGTAAGTGCGATGCGCCAGCCTTCAATCAAATCGCGCGCCAGAGATTGGCCCGTCGCGACTCGTCCGCTCGCTTTAGGTGTGATACGAGAAAGCTGAAACACCACGGCAAGATATGACACCGCATTAATGCCGAAACACGCCTCTTCACCGGCCCAGGCAATTACCAGGCCGCCGATTGCCGGGCCGATAAAGCGCGTGGCGTTGATGTTTGCCGAGTTCAGCGCGATGGCATTCGGTAGGTCGGCGCGCTCACCCACCAGTTGCACAAAAAACGAATGACGGGTGGTGACTTCGAGCGCGCTGAGTGTGCCGCCCAAAAACGCAAATGCGCCGAGAATACTGATCGTCATCTGCCCGGTGTAGGTCATCACGGCAAGCGCTGCGGCGTGAAAGAAGAACATGATCTGAACAACCATCAGCAACTTGCGGCGACTGACACGATCTGACAAGGCACCGGCGAGCGGAGTCACAAACAAGAATGGGATCAGCGCCAAGAAACCGATGGTGCCCGTGGCGGTGGTGGAATTGGTCAGTCGATACGCCAGCCACATGATCGCCACCGACTGCATCCACGAGCCGAGCTGGGATATCGTTTGACCGAAATAGTAGCGACGAAAATTAGTCGAACGTAATGCCCTGAGTGCAGTTGGCAGGTGCATCAATCCAGCTTTGCCAATTGGCTTTGCATGGTGGTGAGCTTTTGTTGAAAGCCGGCCAACCGCTCACGCTCTTGCGCCACCACCGCCAGCGGCGCTTTATCGGCGAATGCGGGGTTGGCAAGTTTTGTTTGTGCGCGGCCGATTTCTGCGTGAAGTTTGGCAATTTCTTTGGTCAGCCGTTCACGCTCTGCGGTGACGTCAATTTCCACTTTCAGCATGATGCGCGCGCCCGCTGCGGCAGCCACCGGGGACGCCACTTGGGCGTCGCCGTCTGGTAGCTGCGGCACCAGTGAAATTTCTGACAGCCGCGCCAGCGCTTGCAGGTAAGGCAAATACGAAGTCAAAGCTGCTTGCAGAAGCCCGTGTTTGCTTGGGCTTGCCGATTTATCGCCAATATCTGCGACGATCAACGCCGGTACTTTCTCGCCAGGGGAGAGTTGCATTTCGCTGCGCAAGTTGCGGGTGGCGTTGGTGATGTCTTTTAGCCGATTGATGAAGCCTTCGGCGGCCGGGTCAATCTTGTCTGGCTGCGAAAGCGGATAGGGTGCCAGCATTATCGATTTGCCGGTTTTGCCTGCCAACGGGGCAATCTTTTGCCACAATTCTTCCGTAATGAATGGAATGATCGGGTGGGCCAGGCGCAGTGTGGTTTCGAGCACGCGGATGAGCGTTCGGCGGGTGCCGCGCTGCTCCGCTTCATCACCGTTTTGCAATTGCACCTTGGCGAGCTCCAGATACCAATCGCAATATTCGTCCCAAACGAATTTGTAGATGGTGCTCGAAACATGATCAAAGCGATATTCGGCGAAGCCCTTGGCCACTTCTGCCTCTGCGCGCTGCAATTGGCTGATGATCCATCTATCTGCTTGCGACAATCTGGCCGGTAGTGATTCGTCTAGGCCGACATCTTTGTTTTCAACATTCATCAGCACAAAGCGAGTCGCGTTCCAAAGTTTGTTGCAGAAATTACGATAACCCTCGCAGCGGCTCAAATCAAAATTGAGTGTGAGCGAAAGCGGTGCCAGCGAGGTAAAGGTGAAGCGCAGCGCATCGGTGCCATAGGCAGGTATGCCTTTCGGGAAGTTCTTCTTGATGTACTTCGCCGCTTTTTCTTTGTGCGCTTCCAGCATCAAACCTTTGGTAGATTTCTCCAGCAGCGCGTCGAATTCGAGACCATCGATCAAATCGAGCGGGTCTAGCGTATTGCCTTTCGACTTCGACATTTTGTTGCCTTCAGCGTCCCGTACCATGGCGTTGATATAGACGTCTTTGAAGGGCACCTTGTCGGTAAAGTGCAGCGTCATCATGATCATCCGTGCAACCCAGAAGAAAATGATGTCGTTACCCGTGACCAAAACACTGGAGGGTAAGAACGCCTGCATGTCGGCGCGTGTTTTGGCGTCGCTATTCGGCCAGCCGAGGGTGGTGAAGGGCACCAGAGCAGAGGAGAACCAGGTGTCGAGTACGTCAGGGTCGCGTGTGAGGGGTTTGCCGCCTGCCTTGGCTTTTGCTTCCGCTTCCGTTCGCGCCACATAGACGTTACCCGCATTGTCGTACCACGCCGGGATTTGATGCCCCCACCAGAGTTGGCGCGAGATACACCAGTCTTGGATATTGGTCAGCCAGTGATTGTAGGTCGCCGACCAATGATCTGGATAGAACTTGATTTCACCTGAGGCAACCGCATCAAGGCCGCGTTTGGCGAGGCCATCCATTTTTACAAACCACTGATCAGTCAACATTGGCTCGATGATGGTGTTGGTGCGGTCCGAGCGCGGCACGTTGAGTTTGTGTTTTTTCTCCGAGACCAACACACCGAGTGCTTCGAGGTCTTTGAGTACCTGTTTGCGTGCATCGAAGCGATCGAGGCCACGGTAGGCAAGCGGCGCAGCGTCGCTGATTTTGGCACCAAGCGTCAATACACTGATGGATTCAAGCTGATGGCGCAGCCCGATCTGAAAGTCGTTGGTGTCATGTGCGGGAGTGATCTTGACGCATCCGGTGCCAAAAGTCTTGTCGACATACGCATCCGCAATTATCGGAATTAGTCGGTTCGATAGCGGCAACATCAAGTGTTTGCCAACAAATGCCTGGTAGCGCTCGTCTTCGGGGTGCACCGCCACCGCCACGTCGCCGAGCATCGTTTCCGGGCGGGTGGTGGCTACGGTCAACCCAGTCACGCCATTGATATCGCCATCAGCAAATGGGTAATGAATCTCCCAAATCTTGCCGTCTTCTTCTTGGTTGATCACTTCCAGATCCGACACCGCCGTGCCGAGCACTGGGTCCCAACTGACCAAGCGTTTGCCGCGATAGATGAGGCCTTGCTCGTGCAATTTCACAAAAACTTCCACCACGGCGGCGGACATCTTTTCGTCCATGGTGAAGTAACCCGCTTGGTCGCCTTCGGTATCGGCGTACTGCCAGTTGGCCGAGTCGCCGAGTCGGCGCATCTGGCGGGTAATGGTTGAGCCGGATTCGTGTTTCCAATCCCACACACGTTTGAGAAATTTTTCACGACCAAGTTCGTGGCGCGATTTACCCTCTGCCTGTAGTTGACGTTCGACAACGATTTGTGTGGCGATGCCAGCGTGGTCGGTTCCAACGATCCAATTAGTGTTGTGGCCGAGCATACGGTGATAACGCACGAGCGAATCCATCAGCGTTTGCTGGAACGCGTGCCCCATGTGCAAAGTCCCCGTAACGTTCGGCGGGGGGAGTTGGATTGCGTAGCTTGCGCCTTCGGCGTTCGGCTTGTGCCGGAAGTAGCCGCTGCTTTCCCAAACCGGGTACCAACAGGCTTCGATGGCCTTCGGGTCGAATGACTTGGCAAGGTCGCTGGCCGCAGTTGATGCGGTTTGGGGATTGATGTTTGGCGCTTCGGTCATTGTGGGCTTTGGCTACCCACTAGAGTGTTTCAAGGTGGGCGGGGATTAATCGTTGGTGTTGGTAAGTTGCTTTAAGTTTGGCGTAGCCGGTCTGCGAGAGCCGCGTTGATGGCATCACAGAGTTCATTGGCAATGCTCAGTTTCATGTCGGTCAATGCACTTGTCACCGCTGCATTAATTTGCGACTGTAGGTGATCGTTCAAACACGCTTCGAGGGCGGTGGCGAGTTCGGCGTCAATACGCTGAGAAACCCGGGAAAAAATTTCTTGTGACAGTAAAGCGACATCGTCGCCAGACAACAGGGGCAGTACGCCTGTATCGACCGCTGCGTTTGGCACCAGAACAGAGGGCGGCGTTTCCGGATGTGGTGCTGACTCAGTCTTGGGCTGCCAGGCAGGCGCATCAACCAAGTCGGTCAAGACCGGAATGTTGCGCGGATCGGCAACGTCACCGGCGTTAGCGCCGATGTTTCGCTTCGCCACCAGCGCGTCGACCTTGCTGGCTAAAACGTTTGTACGGTCGTCGTTATCCACGTATCTCCTCAATCTCGAAATAGGCGCAAGCCGATCACATTACCGACGTTGAATCATGTCCTGGTTGCGGATTTCGAAGCCACGCGACTTGTAGAATTTCTGCCGCTCACGCGCCCGCGCGCGGTCTTCAACATCCATTGATACCACCTCGCGCAAGTATTCGAAACGCGTGAAGTAGGGTGGTGGGTCATCGGACAAATTGAGGATCGCGTCATGGTGCGGTAGTGCAGAGGTTGCGTTGGCAATGACAATCGGTGTTGCCTTCGCGAGTGCATGATCGGCCCTTACGTGTGGGACAAATGAAAGCTGGGCGAAAGACCACAGCAGCCTGTCAAACTCCGCAGCAAGCGCCTCATCGGGCGCGTAGACGACTAATTTCTTACCCTGATCGAGCGCAGCCTTCGATAACTTGCAGGCGAAATTGAGGCGGCTATCAACATTAAAAAAAAACTTGACTTCGGTCATCTGGTCACTATCGCTTGCAATCCGTAATTCACCAATTTCATCTTTGCTGAGTCAGTCTTCATCCAACCTGACTGATGAGCCGCATCGCTCACCGGTGCCCATCAGTCAAGCGGATTGGATCGTTTTTGACTCGATCTTGCCTTGCTATCAACTACAGTCCTGCGCGCTTCATCAAGAATTTCGAGAGCAAAGGCACCGGGCGACCGGTAGCGCCCTTATCCGCGCCTGACTTCCAAGCGGTACCGGCGATGTCCAAGTGTGCCCACTTGTAAGATTTTGTGAAGCGCGCCAAGAAACACGCCGCCGTGATCGCTCCACCAGCACGCCCGCCACTGATATTTGGGATGTCGGCAAAGTTTGACTTAAGCATGTCATCGTACTCTTCGCCCATTGGCAGGAGCCATGCTTTATCGTGCGCTGCGTTGCCGGCTTGCACCAACTCCCAGCCTAGCGCGTCGTCATTAGCGAATGCGCCTGTGATGTGATGTCCCAGCGAAATTACCATAGCACCGGTCAATGTTGCGGCGTCAACCACGGCTTCCGGCGCAAAGCGTTCAGCATAGGTCAATGCGTCACACAAGATCAAGCGGCCTTCGGCATCGGTGTTGAGAATTTCAACCGTTTGGCCGGACATCGATTTGACCACGTCACCCGGACGAGTCGCTTTGCCACCCGGCATGTTTTCGCAGGTTGGAACCAGCATAACGACGTTTAA
>JBEILF010000125.1:0-7178 GCA_040379385.1 Burkholderiales bacterium
TCGACAACACCGTCGTGATCGCCGCCGTCAACGTCGTCTTGCCGTGATCCACGTGCCCAATCGTGCCAACGTTCACGTGTGGCTTGGTACGCTCAAACTTGCCTTTTGCCATTTCTCGTCCTCGTTAAATCTCGGTTAACAATGGATACTGCATTTCAGTTTTTGCCCAAAAAATCCGCGTAGCTTTGCCACCGGATTTGACTAACTAGGCCGCGAAAAAGCAGGTTTCCACTTTTTCGCGTGTTTGTTCTTGGTGCTCTTGATGCGGATTGAACGCACGACCTCTCCCTTACCAAGGGAGTGCTCTACCACTGAGCTACAAGAGCCTGCGGTCTCGTTTTCGCGGGAAATTACGGCGTTTCGCGCTTCCTCGTGTACCAACTCGTACACGTCGCAATCGCTCAACTTGCAATTTCCGCGCCCAAACGCGCCCGAACTAACGCGGTGGTTTTTCAACCACCGTACTGCTTTACCACGACAAAAATTTGGAGCGGGAGAACGGGATCGAACCGTCGTATGCAGCTTGGAAGGCTGCCGTTCTACCATTGAACTACTCCCGCAGCTTGCTCACGACATAAGACACGGAATCCACCACCATCCACCACTACATTCCCACCACCAAAAACTGGTGGAGAGAGCTGGATTCGAACCAGCGTACTCGTTAGAGGGCAGATTTACAGTCTGCTGCCATTAACCACTCGGCCATCTCTCCACGGGAACCCGGCATTATCAAGACATTCATGGGAAACGTCAACCAGCGGCCTTGTCGTCTAACGCCGCCAGCAATGGCGCGGTGCCGGATACGCGACTAAAATGCCCCTCAAGCACTTCTCAATTTTGTACGCGCCATCTCCCGGCTTTCGATAAGCAAACACTCACATATGCTAGAAACTTATAGCAGCAAGCCGTTACGTGTCGTTGTGGTCTCGATTGGACGCAGCGGAACGTCGTTATTCGCGCGTATTTTGGACGAGGTGCTGGGCGTCGAATTTGGCGATGAGGCAGACCACATCCCGCGTAACCATAACAATCCCGATGGCTACTTTGAAAACGCCGCATTTCTGGCATTCAACGACCGGGTATTGCAAGTGGCCGGTGGCTGGGTGCTGGAGCCGCCACCGATCGACTACGCACGCACAATGGACACTTTAGTACGCCAACAATTGGTCGATGAAGCCTCGGCGCTGCTGGGGCGCTACGCGCAAGACAAACCGACATTTGGCTGGAAAGATCCCAGACTCTCATTCACACTGCCAATTTGGCGCGCGGCGTGCCCGCACATTGTGCCGATCATCGCCTTTCGCAAACCGCTGTCGGTACTTTCATCCATCGGTGCGCAGCTCGACCGCCCGATCGAATCTCTCGCCGGGCTTTGGTTTCGCTACTACCAGCATGTTTTTACCCACACTGAGGGGCTGCCGCGTTACTTCGCGAGTTTTGATCAGTTACTCACCGACCCGGCGGACGTGGTTCGCCGCATGGCGCAACATCTTGGCCGCGAGATCGACGAAAGCGTCGTGGCGACGCAGCTCGCTGAAATTGTGAAACCCCAGCAATCACGGCATTCTTCAGCACAAAATGCCTCAAATGGCTCGCCAATAATAGACAGCGCCACGATGAGCGTGTATGACTATTTGACTGAATCGGTCGCGCACCATGCCGGGCAGCCAGACCCGCAATATTTGCGCCAGTTGTTGCGTCTTTGAGTTATACGGGACGGCGCTAGAGGCGCCCCGCACTCAAGCCCGTAATTGCCATCATGATAGCGACCATGATGAAGCCAATCACGCCGCCGATGGTCAGAATCGCCAGCGGCTCGATCAGCACCAAGAACCGGCGCATACGATTCCGCCCCGCTTCCATGGACAATTCTCCGAGCGTGGCCACGGTCTGCGGTAACTCGCCGGACTTCTCCCCAACGCGAATTAAGTTAACCCCGGTGGCACCAACGAGACGGTAACGCGCCGCCGCATCGGCCAATGTAGAGCCGCCGCGCACGTCGCGAATGACCAGATTGACGCGTTCGCGCATCTTGGCAAAACGTAAACCCCCGGCAGATAACTCTAGGGCGGACAGTATGGGCACCCGGTTAGCGAGCAACGCGCCGAGTGTGGTTGCCCAGCGGCCAATTTCGGCTTCCGTTAGCCATTCGCCGACCAGTGGCAGCGTCGAAAGACGTGTCAGCCATTGAGTCCTGCCTGCGGCATCGCGAATACTCAGATAAAAAATCCCGGCCCCGGCCAACACCAATAGAAATAACCAAAGCCAGTTGGCTTGCAAAAACACGCCAAACTTAATCACCGCCAAGGAGATTTCTGGGATATCTGCGGCGCGACTGCCCTTGACCAAGTTGGCAAATTTCGGCACCACCACCAAAAAGATCAACAATACCGCCGCAACCCCCGCCACGATCAAGATGATCGGATAGGTCAGTGAGTTGCGCATCTCTTGCTGAATGCGGTCGTCGTATTCCATTTGTTTGGCCCCGTCCGCCAAGGCACTCGATAGTTTGCCGGTCATCTCACCGGTTGCCGCCAGTTGAAATACGTACTGCGGAAATTCGATCTTGGTTTCTTCCAGCGCCTTAACGAAGGGGGTGCCGGCGTTCAAGCTGCGATGGGCGCGACGCAGTCCCAGTCCTGCTGGCGTATCCACTCTCGATAAGGCGAGCGAATCGACCGCATCCACCAAGGTGATACCCGCGCGAAGTAACGTTGAGAGTTCACGAATGATGAGAATCTGCTCGCCAACTTTAACCTTGGCGCTTTTGGCAAACCCCAGTATCGACGGCGCTTTTGCGGCAGATTCGGCCGAAACACCGCTCTGATCTTCGAGTTTGGTCGGGGTAAGCGCCTGTTCGCCAAGCTTTTGCAGCGCGTGTTGTGATGAATCCGCGTCGATCTGCCCTTCGACCGAACCGCCACGTGCATCAATTGCTTCGTACCGAAAAAGTGCCATTAAAAGTATCGTCTTCTCGTCGGCACTTAACGTGCCGAGTCTTCAGCCAGCATGGCGTCGTCCGCGCCGGCTCCCTGGCTCTGTGACCCAGCCACGCGCAGCACTTCTTCCAAGCTGGTCAAGCCGTGCGCGGCCTTGATCAGGCCATCCTCGCGAAGAGTGCGGAATTTCCACGCGCCGGGCGCGCGTCGAGCTATTTCGGCTAACTCCATCGATGAACGCCGCGCCACAATTGCATCCTGTATGTCTGGGGTAACGGTGAGCAATTCATGGATGCCCGAGCGGCCCCGATATGAACCCGCATCGTCGTTTCCAGACGCCGGAGCCATCAACGACGCCTTCGCTGGCATGGCTTCCGGATAACTTTTCGCCAATGATGAGAGCTCGTCACCCAACCAACGCGGCGTTGCCACTGGTGCGGATTTTTTCGGGTCGAGCTTGCGTACCAGCCGCTGTGCGAGCACAGCCCGCACCGAGGTGGCGAGCAAAAACGGCTCAATTCCCATCTCCAGCAAGCGGGTGAAGGCAGACGGCGCGTCGTTGGTATGAATCGTCGCCAATACGAGGTGCCCGGTCAGCGCCGATTGAATCGCAATCTCAGCGGTCTCGGCATCACGAATCTCACCAATCATGATCACATCCGGATCGTGGCGCAGGATCGAGCGCAACGCCCGCGCAAAGGTATAGCCAATATCCGAATGTGTCTGGATCTGCGTGATGCCCGACATACGGTATTCGACCGGATCTTCCACCGTGACAATTTTCAAGCTGCGGTCGTTAATCGCCGACAGCGCGGAATACAGCGTCGTACTCTTGCCGGAACCGGTCGGGCCGGTAACAAGCACGATACCATTAGGCTGTTTCAATATCTCTTGAAATGCCTTGAGGATATCCGGTGACATACCTAATGAAGCCAGCGAAAGATCGGCGCGCTCCTTCGGCAACAAGCGTAGCACCAATGATTCGCCGTGCACGCCGGGAATGGCCGAGACACGAATATCCATTTCCACGCCGGATACACGCGTGGTAATGCGTCCGTCTTGTGGCAAACGGCGTTCGGCAATATCCAGCCCCGAAATCAATTTCACGCGTGAGGCAATCGCATCAAACCCATCGCGCGGGCGTGCCATGCGGGTTTGCAATACACCATCAACACGCAACCGCACTTCAAATTCACGTTCACCCGGTTCAATGTGGATGTCCGATGCCCGCTCATCGACTGCCTGCGCGAGGACGTTATTGACGAATTCAATGACAGGCGCTTCCTCGGCAAGCTCACGAAGATAATTGGCGTCTCCTAAATTGCCGACACGTGCGCGGCCACCTCGCTCGGCATCTCGCAGCAACTGCTGCAGCCGCGCCATATCATTACTGCGAGCCCAGCAGAATTGAAACGAACGTGCGCCAGCGGCATGAGCGACCAATTCATTTAGCTCACGATCAAGTGGATCTTTTGCCGCAATCCATAATTGGTTGGCGCGCATAAATGGCACGGCTTCACGCGCCTGCCACCACAAGCTGGTGAGCGCGAGCAAGGTCACAGCCTGTGCAACCTCAGCACCGCCAGGCAGCGCATCGGAAGCCAGCAGCGAAATATCCGTCTGCTCGCTCAAGTGCGGCAACAACGCCTCCTCAGAAAGCGCGCCCATGCGCACCAGCACAGCACCAAGCCGACCGCTTGCGGGGCGCAGAGCGGGAAGCGACGCCACGCCGGCCGTCCCTTTACCCATCTCTTGCTGGAATACAAGAGCCTTTTCCACATCTGACGGCGAAATCTTTCCCGCCGCCACCAGCCGAGCGCCGATAACGTCCTCGCGTAGCACTGCTGTCATGATCTTTTGCGTTTGCATGGACTGTAGAAAAAGAAGGAATAGCGCTTCGAGTAGTGGCGCGCGTACTGTAATTCAATCCGGCACAACACAACAATTGGCAACATCAGCAACTCAGTTTGTCGAGCGGCAGAGACAAGTTTCAACGAACTGCCGTCTGCTATCTATACACAACGCTGCAACGCTGACCGTTTCGCGGCCGATGCCGACCACGCATCGGCTGGCTACACAATCTCATCAACCAGAATCAAATCTCTTACACTTGCGCCCTAATTTAGGCCAAAATATTCTCGCACATGCAGTGGGGCGATAGCGTGAAGCAAAATGCACATGGCCAATTTTTTGAAGTTACGGCTGATACTTAACCCAACTTCTCAACCATTCGGCAATGTTGTAATATTGCAACACAACCGACACAATTCCAAGAGAAACGTACGTGGATTTGCAAAGTGAGGAACTTTTCTTTACCATTGTCGTGACGTCGTTATAAACTCATGGCGTCAGCGGGGCGGATTACGATTCTTTGAAGGCTTCACCATCGCGCCGGCGCGGTAAAAAAAGAACGAACTGCCAAGCTAAACCGTTATGAAAATTTTTGTTAGTACTAACACAATCCTTCAAAGGAGACAGTAATGAGAGTTTCAAAGAATCAAGTTACATTGTTGGCTGCAGCGGTTGCTTCGCTGTTCGCTGTATCTGCAAATGCGCAAGTAAACCTCAACTCGGCTGGCGGCGTTACGGGTAACTACACCCCAGGCAAAGCCATCCTGTTTGCTAGCGAACTTACCATCACCCCTACCACTGGCACCGCGCTAACTGGTCCGGCAAATGCGTTTAACATCGGTTCCATCACTGGCGCCGCTTCGCCATTTACTGCGAATACCCTCGGCACAACACAGGCCGGTTTAGATGCACTAACCGGTGTTCCTCTCGGTGTTGGTATTGATGGCGGTCAAAAGCGTTTCATCCGTCTTGATCTTTCTGGTGGTGCACGCTTCGGAACGGGCTTGGGTAATGCGCGCAACCAAGTAAACATCGCTGCTGCACTCTCAACCGCTGCAGGCGGTAAGGGCGGTACTATTGCTGCTGACGGTACCGGCACAGGTCAATTCGCAGGTGTTACCATCGCGCTTGGCGGTGTTGGTTCGTCATTTGTTGTTTATGAAGTTACCGCAGGCAGTGCTGGTAACGTCCAAAACGACATCCTTCAAATCCTTGTTCCTCAGATCAACATCACGTCAAACGCCAACGCAGTTAGCTTGACTTACGGCGTCTATGAATTCCTTACTGGCGCACCCGCAGCTACCAGCCCGGTCTTTACGCGTGCAACACCATTGATCGCAATGTCTCGCGCGACCCGTTTCGGTGTTGCCCAAGCTGGCGGTGCGACTGCGCTTGCTGCTAACGGCTTCCGTGACTTCGGTACTGGTGCCCTGACGGCGAGCTTGGGTGTTGTTGGTTTGGGTCGTGCAGCTGATTTGGGAACAACGATCTACACGGCGTCACAGCCTGTTGATGCTGCTGGTGCCGCTATCACTCAAGTGAGCACTGTCGTAAATACAGGCGCTGCTGGTTCGTATGCCTTGACGGGTGACTTTAGCGCCGCTGCCGGTCCTGCTAGCGTCTATACACTCAGCCGCCACTCGACGGCTTCCAACACCTCCTGTGCGATCAACGCGGCTTCTGGTGCGAACTTGCTGGACAGCGCTACTGCTGCTACCGCGAGTGGTGCGACGATCCCATTGTCGACCGCTAACTGGTCTACTTTGCTTAACACATCGGTCGCAACTGATTTTTCTGCTGTAACCAACGGCCATCGCTTCTGCTACACAGTGAATGGAACGACCGCGCTTGGTTCTCCAGTCCAAAGCTACAGTGTTGTGTTGAGCGCGACGGCTAACGCAAACTACACGCTGCCAACCTTCTCCGCTACCTTGGGTTCGATTACGCGTGATGGCGTTGATTTGATTGCTCCTTGGGCATCGGCAACACCAGGTTGGATCAGTCGTTTTGTTCTGACTGATCTGCGCACGCCTGCAGCTGGACAAGTTGCGACCCCGTGGACTGCTGTTGTCCGTAACGCAAACGGCGTCGTCACTGGTACTGGTGCCGTTCTGTCTGGTACAGTTGCTCCGGGAACCGTGTCAACAGTGACAATGGACTCGTTGCTTGGTACGACCACCGCAACCGGTCCGTTCCAAGTCACATTCACAGTCGGCGGATCCGGTACACCAGCGCTGGCAGGCACGTATGTCTTGACCGCTCCTAACGCAACATCAAACATGAGCATGCCGTTCTATCGCCAAGCCAGCCGTTAATATTCGGTTAGCATCTCTGCAAAACGAAAAGGGGGCGAAAGCCCCCTTTTCCTTTCTACAGATGGCCATCTAA
>JBEILF010000126.1:0-7167 GCA_040379385.1 Burkholderiales bacterium
AACATCGGCGTACCGCTGGTGATGAAACAGATCGTCGATTCACTCGACAAAGACAAGGCGATGCTGGCGGTGCCCGTTATGTTGTTGGTTGCCTACGGTTTGTTGCGATTGTCCACGACGTTGTTTGCCGAGTTGCGCGACATTGTGTTTGTCAAAGTCACCCAACGCGCAATGCGCAAAGTGGCGCTGAATGTTTTCCGGCATTTGCATGCATTGTCGCTCCGGTTTCATCTAGACCGCCAAACTGGTGGTGTCACCCGCGATATCGAGCGTGGTACGCGCGGCATCTCGACATTGCTCTCCTATGCGCTTTTTTCGGTGATTCCAATCGTGTTGGAGATTTCGCTCGTCACGATCTTGCTCGCAACGAAATTTGATTGGACTTTTGTCGCCATTACCCTAGCGGCTATCGTCTTGTACATCGTTGCGACCATCGGTATCACGGAGTGGCGAACCCACCACCGCCGGCAGATGAACGACATGGATTCAAAAGCCAACACCAAGGCGGTTGATTCCCTGCTGAACTATGAAACGGTCAAGTACTTCGGCAACGAAGAATTCGAGGCGGGAAGATACGATACGAATTTGCAGAGGTACGAGTCGGCGGCAACCAAGAGTGAAACATCGCTTGGCATCTTGAATGCCGCGCAAAGTTTTGTCATCGCGCTCGCCGTCACCTTGCTCATGTGGCGTGCATCACTTGGTATCGTCAATGGTCAGCTGACTATCGGCGATTTGGTGATGGTCAATGTGCTGATGATCCAGCTTTACATCCCGCTTAATTTTCTCGGCGTGATGTACCGCGAAATTACGCAAGCATTGATCGACACCGAGAAGATGTTTCGTTTGCTCGCCGAGAATCAAGAAGTCGCTGACAAGCCCGGCGCTGTGCCGCTCACAACCACCGGTGCCGCAGTACGTTTTGATAACGTGAACTTCGGTTATGACGCCAAGCGCCAGATACTGTTTGAAACAACCTTTGATGTCCCTGCCGGCAAGACGGTTGCGGTGGTTGGCTCCTCCGGCGCAGGCAAGTCAACGTTATCGCGCCTGCTGTTCCGCTTTTATGATGTGACCGACGGGCGTATCACCATCGACGGGCAGGACATTCGCGATGTCACGCAAGCAAGCGTGCGCGCTGCTCTGGGTATCGTTCCGCAGGACACAGTGCTGTTTAACGACACGATTCGCTACAACATTGGTTATGGTCGCCCCGGTGCAAGTGACGCCGACATAGAAGACGCTGCGCGCCGCGCGCATGTGCTCGATTTTATTTTGCGCATGCCGGACGGCTGGAATACGATGGTCGGCGAGCGCGGCCTGAAACTCTCCGGCGGCGAGAAACAGCGTGTGGCGATTGCGCGAACATTGCTGAAAAATCCCGCCATCATGATTTTTGATGAGGCGACATCGGCGTTGGATTCTGCGACGGAAAAAGCCATTCAAGCCGAGTTGCGTGAGATCGCCCGCGACCGTACGACGCTGGTGATTGCGCATCGGCTCTCGACCATCATCGATGCCGATCAAATTCTGGTGCTAGATGTCGGCCGGATTATCGAACGCGGAACATTCCGAGAGTTGCTCGACGCCAATGGCAAATTCGCCGAGATGTGGCGATTACAACAACAAGACGCCGAGAACTCTGCCGTGCAGGCTGTCTAAGGCTTCATCGCCCGGCTTCGATCAACGTCGTCATCCAATCGGCGACCTCGACGGGGGCTTGTTGCATCATCGCGTGGCCGACGCCCGATAACATCGTCAACGAGGCGTTCGGCAGGCGCGCACATAGTGATGTTGCCGCTTCGGCGGATGTCATCTTGTCGTGTTCACTGGCGAGGATGACGGTTGGTGTAGTGATTGCGGCGATGGCTGTTTCGTCTAGCTGATAACGCGCGCAAGCGGCAAGGTCATTGGCCATTACACCGGGCCGGGCAGCAGCAAGTAGCGCACAATAGCTCCGCATCACAGGAGTGGCCGGTGGGAAGCTGCCATCGGCATTTTTGCGCAAATAAAAACTCCAACGCGTGACTTGCTCACAAGCAGCACCGGGTGAAGTGGACGCCATTTGTAGCAACGCATCACTGACCGGCATTGGGACCGCAGCACCGATCAGGCCAAGCCGCGTTACGCGGTCTGGGTAGCGCCGTGCGACGTCTAGTGCAATCAAGCTTCCCATGCTGTGACCTACCAACGTAGCGGCCTGGATAGAGCCGTTATCCAAAAAATCAACCAGCCAGTCCGCATAGGCTTCAATTGACGATTTCGGCCCGGCAAAGGTCTGGCCATGTCCCGGCAGATCAATTGCCAGCATATTTGCGCCGGATAGGTCCGGCTTATCACCAGATTTCGCAAGCAGCGAAGCCCATACACTGTGGTCATTGGCGGCACCGTGGATTAACACCACCGTTGGTTTGGCCGCGTCAAAACCGATATCGTCGTCAGCGGTGGCGGTTGCGACATATGCGGGTTGTTGTTGGACAAGAAATTTCATCTATTCTCGGTCAGTGATTGATGATGTCGTTGTATTTCGTACTTGATAAATGACTTTAAGTGTTGCAGGATTGCATCGGTTTTGTTATGGTTCATGGTTGCGAAAGCAGTGGGTAGTAGTTAAACGTTTCGCAACATTTTAGTTTGCACCGCAATATCTTCCAATTTCGTGCGACGACACCGATAAGTTTCCCTCACTTTCCACACTACGTCTCCATGCGCCGCCCTTTATCCAGTCCCCTGCTCAAGCAACCAGGTCTCTTCGCGTGTTTGCTGGGGATATTTGCGGTTTCCGCAGGCTTGGTGTTGCCAGCGACTGCGCAGACGTCCACTGCACAGAAAAAAGCGGTACCCGCCAAGGTGACGGTTAAGAAGAATAAAACCAATAATGCCGGGGTGGCGGACTTCACCAAGGACGGATTACCAAATATGTTGTCGAGCGCCGTGATGGTGTTTGACCAGGCGACCGGTAGACCACTTTTTGCCAAAAACGCCGAAACTGCCGTACCAATCGCATCGATCACAAAGCTGATGACCGCAATTATTGTGCTCGAAGCCAGACAGAATTTCGACGAACCAATCGTGATCGATCAGGCTGATGTCGACACGCTTAAGAATACCCGCTCACGCTTGCCGGTTGGCACGGCATTCCGCCGCGAGGACCTAATGCGCTTGGCGCTGATGGCGTCGGAGAATCGCGCGGCGGCGGCGCTGGGACGCGCTTATCCCGGCGGATTTGACGCCGCCGTCAAGGCGATGAATACAAAGGCCAAATTGATCGGCCTGCAGTCGACGACTTTCGTTGATACGACCGGTCTTGCGCCTGGCAACGTCGCAAGCGCACAGGACCTTGCGTTGATGGTCGCAGAAGCGTCGAAATATCCGCAGATTCGTGAATTCTCAACCACACCCGAGTTGTATGTAACGTTGCCGAATAGCAAACAGCCGCTGGGTTTTAACAATACCAATGCGTTGGTGAAGAGCCAGGGTTGGAATATTGGTGTGTCTAAGACGGGCTTTATCAATGAAGCCGGTAGATGTCTCGTGATGCAGGTGGTGATTGGCAACAATCCGGTCATCATCGTGCTGATGGATTCGTGGGGCAAGCTGACCCGCATCGGCGACGCCAACCGCATCAAGAAGTGGATTGAGTCGGGCAAGGTTGTTATGTCGCAACCAGCGCCGTCAGTAACGCCATCCCCCGCCCCGGCTGCCAGTGCTGGCGTAACCGCCAAGGCGATCTAGCGAACCACGCTAGCGTATTCGCAACTAAGCCGCAATCGATATTGCAGCGTTGCCGCGTGGCGCTTCCAGTAAGCTAATATCGTTGTCATGAAAGTTGGCCTGTTTGTCACCTGCCTAGTCGATCTCGTCCGCCCCAATATCGGTTTTGCGGCGCTAAAGCTGCTCGAAGATGCCGGGTGTACGGTGGTGTTTCCCGAAAGCCAAACCTGCTGTGGTCAGCCCGGCTACAACTCCGGTGCACGAGAAATATCGAAAGTGTTGGCACGCAAGGTGCTGAGCGAATTTCGCCATTGCGATTACGTTGTGGCACCTTCGGGCTCATGTTCCGGCCAAATGAAAGTACATACGGTTGAAGATTTGTTCAAGGGTGAACCCGAGGAAGCTGAGTTCGTCGCCCTTGCGGCCAAATGGTATGAACTGTCGGACTTTCTCGTCAACGTATTAAAGATCGAGCTTTTGCCTGCGACTCATAGCACCGTGACCTATCATGACTCGTGTTCAGGTTTACGCGAGCTCAATATCAAAGCCCAGCCGCGTATGTTGTTGTCTGCGGCCGGTGCGACGATCAACGAAATGGTGGACTGCGAAAGGTGCTGCGGCTTTGGCGGCACGTTTTCGATAAAGCTCGGTGAAATCTCAACACGTCTGGCGGAAAACAAATGCGTGAATATCGCTGCGACCGAAGCGAAAGTGCTGGTTGGCGGTGATCTGGGTTGCCTGCTCAACATCGAGGGGCGGCTGCAACGCAATGGTGATAACACCACCAAGGTGTATCACTTCGCCGAAGTGATTGCTGGGATGGCGCACTAGATGCGGTTCCATTTCTTCGGCTGTGAGGGCTAGAAATGCAAGTTAAGAGTATGCATTTCAAGGCGACGTCGTCGATGAAACTCAACGACGCCGTCTTGCAGTCCGCCATGAAGAAGGCCAAAGGCAAGTTTGTCGACGGCCGCGCCGCTGCTGTGGTGGAGATCGACGTGTGGGAAGACATTCGTGCACACGCTGCAGCGCTGCGCGACCTTGTCATCGCCAACCTCGACGCTTACCTGCTCGAATTTGAAGCCAACGCTACAAAGCGTGGCGCTGTGGTGCACTGGGCGGAAAGCGCGACCGAAGCGAACGACATCATCGTCAAGATCGCGCGCGATAACGCGGTGAAGCTCGCGACCAAATCAAAGTCGATGGTGAGCGAAGAAATTTCACTCAATGAAGCGTTGGAAGCCGTTGGTGTTGAAGTCGTCGAAACCGATCTCGGTGAATACATCTTGCAGCTCGCCAAGGAGCCGCCGTCGCACATCGTCGCACCGGCTGTGCACAAATCGAAAGAGCAGGTCGCTGAGCTATTCGTCAACGCGCATCACAAGCCGCGTTTGACCGACATTCCCGCGATGACACTCGAAGCGCGCGAAGTGTTGCGCAACAAGTTCTTGTCGGCGGATATGGGCATTTCGGGTGCGAACTTCATCATCGCTGAAACGGGTACCACGCTCACGGTCACCAACGAAGGTAATGCCGACATGGTGACGACGATTCCGCGTATCCACGTGGTGGTCACAGGCATTGAAAAGGTTATCCCGACGTTGGAGGACTTCGCGACACTCATTCGCCTGCTACCGCGCTCCGCTATCGGCCAGACCATCTCCAACTATCTCACGCTCACCACCGGCGTGAAAGGGCAAGGTGATCTCGATGGGCCAGAGCAAATGCATATTGTGCTGATCGACGCGGGCCGCACCAAGCTCGTCGGCAGCGATATGAAAGAAATGCTGCGTTGTATACGTTGTGGCGCGTGTATGAATCACTGCCCGGTCTATCAAAACGTCGGCGGTCATGCCTATGGTTGGGTGTACCCCGGGCCAATGGGTTCGGTGTTGACACCGACGTATGTGGGCATCGAAAACGCGGGTGACCTACCGAATGCGGCGACCTTCTGCGGCGAATGTCAGGTGGTGTGTCCCGTAAAGATTCCGCTCCCAGACTTGATGCGCAAATGGCGGGAGCGACAGTTTGAGCAAAAGCTGCGGCCCTGGGGAGAACGCTTGGCGATTGGTGTGTGGAGTGCGTTTGCGACGCGTCCTACGTTGTACGCATTGAGCACCAAGGTAGCGGCGCGTGTGAGTGCGTGGTGGGCGGGTGACAAGAAGCGCATCACTTGGTTGCCTGGGCTCGACGGTTGGACTGATGGGCGGGATATGCCTGCGCCGCAGGGGAAAACGTTTCGCGAGATGTATGCCGCACGATTGAGTCGGCAGGCGCGGAGTGATAGACGGTGAGTGCACGCGACAATATTCTGGCGCGCATCCGCAGAAACAGCGGGCATAGTGGCCTAACCACTGAGCTAGAGCTTTCACGGGTGCGTACGCATATCGCCCGGCAACAGCGCGGACCACAACCTTCAATTGCACTGGATAATCCCGTAGGCCGATTTATTCAGGAAAGTGATCGCCTAAAGTCCACGGTTGCGGAGGTGGATGGACTCGCCGATATACCGCAAGCTGTGGCGGTCTATTTGAAGCAAAATCGTCTGGAAAACCACGTGGTTGGCTGGCCTTCGCTAGCCGAACTCAGTTGGACTGCGTCTGGTATTACCTATGAAAATCGTCTCGCGTGTGGCGGGGACATGGTCGGTATCACCGATTGTTTTTGCGGCATCGGTGAGACAGGGACATTAGTTTTGCTCTCCTCACCATCAACACCAAAACTTCACGCGTTACTGCCCGAGACGCACCTTTGTGTACTCTCCAAATCGCGCATCGTGCACACTCTGGAAGATGCGTTTCAGTTAGTACGGACTGAGCGCGGCGAATTGCCGCGCGCGGCGTTTTTTGTCAGTGGTCCATCGCGCACCGCCGATATCGAGCAGACGATAGTTATCGGTGCCCATGGTCCTTATCGCGTTCACATCATTCTGACACCATGACACCGTCGCAAGTTTTTGCACCCCAACTCATCTTTCTCGGCCCCATCCCCCTTGACTTCATCCTGTTTGCGCTGACGCTCCTCGGCATTGCGCTGTTTCACCATTACACGCTACAAGTCGCGCTCGCAGGCTTGATCATCACGCTGATCTACAAAATCGGCATCGCAGGTTTCAAGACCGGTGCGGGGTTCGCAGGATTTGCGGGGCACTTGGGCGACGAGTGGGTGATGCTGGCAAACCTGTTCATGTTGTTGATGGGCTTTTCGCTGCTGTCAAAACATTTTGAAGACAGCCACGTGCCGGATGTGCTGCCGCGCGTGTTGCCGGATGACTGGAAAGGCGGTTTTGTGCTTCTCATCATGGTGTTTGTGTTGTCGTCGTTCTTGGATAACATCGCCGCCGCGCTGATCGGCGGTGCGATGGCGCACGCGGTGTTTCGCGGTAAGGTGCATATTGGTTATCTTGCGGCAATCGTTGCGGCCTCCAATGCGGGAGGTTCGGGAAGTGTGGTC
>JBEILF010000127.1:0-7022 GCA_040379385.1 Burkholderiales bacterium
GTTCGATTTCGTTGAGCGCTGAAACACCGTCCGCACATTCGGCGACGATGTCGAGTTCTGGCCACAACTCGGCGAGTGCATCGCGGAGTTCATCGCGCAGCAATGGTTCATCGTCAGCAAGTACGGCGGTGGTCATTGTTCAACTTCCTTTTTTGTCGTTGTATTCAACGCGGCGGGGATGGATAGTGTCGCCACCACGCCGGTCGGCATATTGGGGCTGATTTCGAGAGACGCGTCGGTGCCGTAAAGGCTATGCAGACGTTGACGAATGTTGATCAACCCAATCCCCGTGCCTGATGTGTTCGCGCGACCGAAGCCGATGCCAGTGTCGGCGACACAAACACGCAGACAGTCGCCACCTGGGCTGGCAATGAGCTCCGCGCTGATGAGTATTTCGCCGGGATCGGCGGAAGGCTCGAGTCCGTGTTTGACTGCATTTTCAACCAGTGTTTGCAGCAACATCGGCGGGAAGCTGAATCCTGCAGTGTCGTCACCGAGATGCACGCGATAGCGAAGTCGATCGCCCATCCGTATCTGCATGATTGACAGATAACTTGTCGAGAGCGCAACTTCTCGCTCCAGCGTGGATTGGCTCTGGCGCATCCGTGGCAGCGCCACATGCAGATAGTCGCAGAGATGGTCGAGCATGTCGCGTGCCCGGTCGCCATCGCGTTTGATCAGCGAACGCACATTTGCCAGTGTGTTCAACAGGAAGTGGGGTTCGATCTGCGCTTGGAGTAACCGCAGCTGGGCTTCCGCCGCTTGTTTGGCGCTTTCCTGTCGTTGGCGCTCCATCGCTTGCTGCGCACGCAGCGCAATTGCGCGCTCCGAGCGGACAAAATCGCGAACCATCAGCGTGCCACACGACAACATTCCAAACACAAGCGCGGGCCACCAGTGTGGCATCAGCAAAGACCAGCGGAACGTGCCCATGCCGATCACTTGAAACCAAATGAGGCTGCCGAGAAAGGCCCCCAACGCAGAGCCCAGCACGAGTGCGCCAACGGCCAGCCGAATTTCCGCGCGTGCGCCATGCCAGCGGTTGAGTAGCGCAAGCGCCACCGTGGCGGCGGCATAACCCAACCAAAGCTGGAATGCCATGAGCAGCCATTGCTGGGCGGCGTAGACATAAAGTATTGCGCCGGCAAGTAGGCCGACCAATGTTGGCCAATCGACCAGCCGCGCCAGGGAGAACTGCGCCAGCATACCGCTGGGTGCGTCGGCCTGTGACTTCACCAGATAGTGATAGAGGCGGTGATTCATTTCGCCGGCCCGGTCGGTATTGGTCTGGGCGCTCGGCTCTGCTCATTTCCAATCTCTAGGGGGAGAAGCAGCGGCTGCATCATCGAAATCGTGCCGCTCCCAACAAGCGCTATGCCGCCAAAAAGCGACGATGCATCTTCAGGTACGTCGACCGTAACCACCACCGTTACCCAGTCGCTAGTGCCCTTTAGCGGCCGGTCCTCCATGTCGTCACTTTGCCACCCCATTTGGCCGGGCTTGTCGACCCGTAGCCACAGTCGAGCGCTATCGGAGACGTTTTCCACTTTTACTTGCGCGAATAGCCGAGCCGTCTTGCCGCGCAGGCCATCCAACGGAAAATTGAATCGCGCCGCGACATAACCGGGCGCTGCCGAGGTGCAGCGTAGCGTCACCGGACGCGGCGATGTCAGGGAAGGGCGCTCGCCGGCAAATGCTTTGCAGTTGGCCGTATCCGCGCGCATGCTCGCCCATCGCCAGCCGTCAGGCAAAGGCTGTTCGCTGCCCCATTCCTGGACAGCCCACGCGATCAAACACGCCAAAATCAAAATCGAAACCCGCATAGCCGCTGAACAACACTTATCGAAGCCCGAAGAATACCGGATACAGATGCGGCACAAGTCCGCTTCGGGACGAACTGCGGTTTGGCGCGATAGGCTGTGATTTGTTAAATGGGTTGAAAAATGGTTGCTCTGTCGCGAGTTTTGGCACCTTTGTCTGATTCGTTTTGAATCATGGATGCCGGCTGACTAAACTGCGTGCATCCAACTAAAAGGAGCAGTGAAATGAACGTACGTCCCATCGCCGCCATGATCAGCGCCAGCTTAGCCACCGGTGCAGTATTTGCCACCGTGCTGACTAAGGCACAAAGCGCGCAAGCGTCCGGGTTTTCTGTAGTGCCGCCCATCATTCAAGCGGAGCGCAAAGTGATCACCAGCGCGGACCAGCTGCCGCGCCGTAGTTATCAGATCAGCAAACTGCCGAGCGAACTGATCGAAGCGCCGAAATCAGAATTGGAGGCGGTGGTCGCTGCCCTCGATAAAGACCTCGCCGCCGATCTGGCAGGCTTTGATATTCGTGACCGCGCGACCCGTACCGGCATGATCACTGCACGTGCGCAGATCGCAATCTATCGCGGTGACTTTGCAAAGGCGATTGAACATCTGCGCGATATTCGCAGCCAGCAAGAAAAGGAAGCGGATAAGTTAATGAGCGGCGTCTCGTCCGAAATCGTATTGGGTGCGCGTATCAAGGGCGGCAGCGAGGATTCCCAGAGAGCGGCAGTGCGAGCCGCAGTCGCTGAAGCGTGGGGAAAAATGCCGTGGAGTGTTGTGGGTGACGCCATGAAGAGTGCCAAAAGCGGAATGGAGCTGATGTCCAAGAATGTCACGATTGGTTCCATCAAAAGCGGGCTCGATCCGGCGGTCACCAACCTGAAGTTCAATGTGCCTGCGAGCGTCGTCACCTCAATCGTTAGTGTTCGCAACGCGTTTGATCATACCCTGCCGTTTCGTGATGATTTGGTCGCAGCACTGCAAAACATCATCGACAAAAATCAGGTCGCGAAGGTTGATATCTGGAGCGAGCGTTTGGTTAACTTGGCGGAATCCGCAAAGGGTAAGCCAGTCGTCATCGGCATCTGGGATAGCGGTACCGATGTTGATTTATTCAAGCCAGCGGCGATGCGCGGCATCGCTTTTGATAAAGACGCGAATCCAACGACCCCTCTGGTGCGCCCGATGGGTGAAGCGAGTTCGCGTATGGCGAGTCTGAAGCAATACATGAAGGGTTCGCTTGATCTGCGTGCCGCAATCGACTCAGCCGATGCGCGTGCGCTCAAGCAACGAATCGGCACGCTCAAGCAGGACGAAGTGAAACAGTTTCAGGAAGACCTCTCAGCCCTCGGCATGTGGGCGCACGGCACCCATGTTGCAGGTGTTGCCGTCGAGGGGAATCCGTTTGCGCGCGTCACCGCAGTGGCGATGCATTGGGATAACGCTGTTATCCCCCAACTGCCTACGGAATCCTCTGCGAAGCGCACGGCCGCCGCCTATAGCGTCGCAGTGGAAAGCTTCAAAAAAGCGGGGGCGCGGGTGGTGAATATGAGCTGGCGTTATGGCTCGACCCGATACGAAGGCGCGCTCGCGTTCCACAACGTTGGCAAAACCGCCGAGGAACGAAAAGATATGGCAATCAAGTTGTTCGAAATCGAAAAGGCCGCGCTTTACAACGCGATTAAGAATGCACCGGAAATTTTGTTCATCGCGGGGTCTGGCAATGAAGACAACAGCGCCGACTTTGCGCAGTACATTCCAGCAGGCTTTGAGTTGCCCAACCTGATCACGGTAGGAGCAGTCGACCAAGCGGGAACGGAAACGGGCTTTTCCACCTTCGGCAAAACGGTGGTGGTACACGCAAATGGCTTCGAGGTGAATAGCTACATTCCAGGCGGCGAGAAGCTGAAGTTTTCTGGCACGTCAATTGCATCGCCGCAAGTTGCAAACCTCGCTGGGAAGCTGTTTGCCCTCAAGCCGGAGATCACACCTGTTCAGGTGAAGGCGCTGATTCTGAAAGGAGCCGAACGAAAGGGGCGTGTGAATTTGATTAACCCGAAACTGACGTTGAAGGAAGCCGGTATTTCAATGTAACCTGCGTTCTTCCCGGTGTGCCTGAATAAAAGCGCAACCTGTCGGTCTGCGTACTAATTTAGTGGCGGGAAACAAGTGCGCTCGTCGGCAAAGCAGGTTTGACTATCAGGCTAGGGGTTTGCGTTGACAAGCAGGCTGCTTTTTATCCCAAATTTTTCAATAAGATTGGAGAGTCACAATGCCTAGATCTCAAGGTAACACTGCCCGCGCGTTGATGGTCGGCGTCGCCGCCTGCACCTTGTCTGTAATCGTTACAGGATGTGCGGTTGGAAGTAACGGGGCTTCCTCAGCGCCGATTTCCATCCAACGTGGTTACATCGTAGATGCAACCACCGCGTGGCAAAAGCTAAACACGGTTGCCTATCGTGGCAAGCAAGACGACATCTCGTTCGTTGATGACAAGACCGGCTGGTACGGTAACGGCGCGGGAAAGCTCTATCGCACCACCGACGGCGGCAATTCGTGGCAGGAGCAGCTCTCCAAGCCCGGCACGTTTGTAAGAACCGTTGGCTTTGTTGATGCCCAACGGGGATTCATGGGTAACGTCGGCACCGATTACTACCCGGGAGTCACCGATACCAATCCCTTGTACGAGACGCGGGACGGCGGCGTGACGTGGTCAGTGGTTCCACAAAGCCGCATCAGCGGCCCGTTGGTGAAGGGCCTCTGTGCGATCGATATCCTGAAAAAGCAGTCGATTTACCAAGGCGTATTGCAAGACCGCACCATCATCCACGCCGCTGGACGGGTAGGCGGGCCCGGCTTTGTGATGCGCTCACTTGACGGCGGAGAAAGCTGGAAAGTGCTCGACCTTAACCAGCAGGTTGGGCCGATTCTCGACATTAAATTCTTTGACGAAAACAACGGCCTAGTTTTTGCTGGCACCGACGCCAACGTCGAGAAGTCCAACGCGCTGATTCTGCAAACCCGTGACGGCGGCGCGACGTGGAAAAAAGTCTACCAATCGACGCGGCCATATGAGAACACTTGGAAGGCGTCATTCCCGACGCGCAAGACCGGCTATGTCACCGTCCAAAGTTATGACCCGGACAAATCGGCATCAAAACGTGTGGTCGCCAAAACGACTGATGGCGGTAATACTTGGAGCGAGATCCCGCTGGTGGATGAGCACGCTGTCCGGCAATTCGGCATCGCCTTCGCCGACGAGCAAACCGGTTGGGTTGGCACGTCAACAACCGGTTTTCAAACCGTCGATGGTGGTGTGACGTGGTCGCGCGTCAATATGGGGCGTGCGGTCAACAAAATTCGGCTGATACCGAATGCCGACGGATTGGTGGGCTACGCAATTGGTGTCGATGTCCACAAGCTGACCCTTGCAAAAAGGCAATGAGTTTCGGACGTCCGCACGGCCTTTTGGAAGACGCAAGAGAGAAGGGAAGTTGTGCCTAGCCCCTTAACTGGCGGGCATCTTCAGGCAAAAATGGCTGGAAGTGCCCGCCAATAAAGGACTTTTCAAAACAGATTTTTACGCATTGCCAATCATGCCCTGCCTCCTGCGCTTCGTCGCTTTGGAGATGTCTCGGCAATAGCCGCGCCGGAAAATAAACGCGCAACCTTTCTGGTAGTCTTCTCCGTCCAAAACTTTATGGGGCATTGAATTCACATGACCTATCCTCGTCGTTCTCCCTCCTTCCTGCGATTTACACCGATTCTGGCCGCGACTCTTGTGGCCTTCGGTGGCGCAGCCGTCAGTGTCGCCAACGCGCAGGATGCTGTGTTGCCGCCGCCCGCTGCACTGGTGTTGGAAAACGTACCCGCCGTGCCTGCGAGCTTGGCTGCACAAGTTGCGAAGTACACAGAGTTCAAGCCGACTAGCTTCACCGGTTGGCATCCAACCAAGATGGAAATGCTTCTCTCCCGGCGTCACAAGAACACGCCGCAGATGTACCGCCTGACCAAACCGGGCGGCCAAATGGAGTTGTTAACCGACTACGCTGAGCCGGTGCGTAGTGCGTCCTATCTGCCGCCCGATGGCAAGTCATACGTGTTTGGCAAAGACACCGGCGGCAATGAAGTCCTGCGTGTCTATCGCCGTGAGTTTGGCGCCGCCGAGGCCGTCGCGATTTCTCCCGACGGGCTACGCGTGAATGGTGTCTCGGGGAGCAAAGATGGCAAACAGATGGTCTATACCACCGTCCCGGTGAATCGCCAGGGCTCGGCCGACAAGATCAACACAACGGTGTGGATGGCCGACCCGCTGAAACCCGAGTCAGCGAAAAAGCTCGCCGAGTTTGAAGGTGGCGGCTGGTTTGGATTCAGTTTCTCGCCAGACAACAAACAACTTCTCTATGTCGAGTATGTTTCAGCGAACGAGAGTTACCTTTGGCTGTTTGACATCGCCACCGCCAAGTCGCGCCGTCTCACCGAAAAGGACGGCAAAGAAACTGTCGCCTACAGTGGCGGGCAGTTCAGCCACGACGGCAAAGGGCTCTACGCGGTTACCGATCGCGGCAGCGAATTTCAGCGTCTGAACTACATCGACCTCGCGACTGGCAAACACACGGTCCTGACGGGTGACATCAACTGGGATATTCAAAGTGTTGACTTATCGGATGACGGCAAGATGATTGCGTTTGTTGCCAACGAGGACGGCAATAACGTACTGCGCCTGATGCGTACCTCGGACCACAAGCTGATGCCATCGCCAAAATTGCCGCTGGGTACCATCGCTGGTGTTGATTGGCATCGTGACAGCACCAACCTCGCGATGAACGTGACGTCCGCCACCAGTCCGTCCGAGATTTACTCGGTCAACGTCAAGACCAACGAAGTCACACGCTGGACGACACACGAAACGATGCAAGTTGATGCGGCAAAATTTGTTGAGCCAGAGTTGATTCGTTGGAAATCGTTTGACGGTCGCATGATTTCTGGCTTTCTTTATCGCGCGCCGGCGGCCAAGTTCCCCGGCAAGCGTCCGGTGTTGGTCAATATCCACGGTGGACCCGAGGCACAGTTTCAGCCTGGCTTCATGGGCCGCAACAACTATTTCACCGATGAGATGGGCATTAGTATCATCTACCCGAACGTGCGCGGTTCCAGCGGTTACGGTAAGTCGTTCTTGAAGCTCGACAACGGTATGCTGCGTGAAGA
>JBEILF010000128.1:0-7010 GCA_040379385.1 Burkholderiales bacterium
GCGTTCAAAAGCGGGCGAGTAGATGAACAGGCGAGCGATTTATTGCCTGACCGACCACAGCATAGCGGGCTATGCTTCGGCAGCAAGGCGCAACATTGCCGTCCAATCGCCCGCCAGCGAACCTGCCGCCCGTATCAACAGCAAGTGAGAAACGCGCCAAATTGGTTTGCCAATCGGCCCGAGGCAACGTCCTTATAAGCAACCGGCGACCCATGAAATATTCAGGCTAGTGCGCTTCGTCCCAGTTGCTACCCACACCAGGGTCTGCCACCAGCGGCACATCGAGCTTTGTGACGTTCGTCATCAATCTTGGCACATTGGCCTTTACGATGTCTAACTCATCCAAAGGAACCTCCAGTACCAATTCGTCATGGACTTGCATGATGAGTTTTGCGTGAAGTTTTGACGCCTCAAGCCAGCCCTGCACCGCAATCATTGCGAGTTTGATGATATCCGCCGCCGTACCCTGCATGGGCGCGTTGATCGCTGCGCGCTCTGCACCCTGACGACGCCCTTGGTTGCCAGAACGGATATCAGGCAGCCATAGTCGCCGCCCAAACGCCGTCTCCACATAACCACGTTCCTGCGCGGCATTTCTGGTTCGGTCCATGTATGCCTTTACGCCGGGGTATCGCGCAAAGTATCTGTCAATGTAACTCGCTGCTGCGCTACGTTCGATACCAAGATTTGCGGCAAGCCCGAAGGCGCTCATCCCATAAATCAGACCAAAATTGATCACTTTGGCGTAACGACGCTGTTGGCTAGAGACCTCTTCGCGCGTGATTCCAAAGACTTCGGCGGCCGTGGCGCGATGCACATCCTCACCGTTCGCAAAGGCCTCCAGCAAACCGCTATCGCCAGACAAATGTGCCATGATCCGAAGCTCGATTTGTGAATAGTCGGCACTGACGATGACACTGCCCGGCGGGGCGATGAATGCTTCTCGGATGCGACGTCCTTCGGCGGTCCGCACAGGGATGTTCTGCAAGTTGGGATCGGTGCTCGACAGTCGCCCCGTTACCGCGACAGCTTGGGCATAGTTGGTATGTACGCGCCCGGTACGCGCATTGACCATGCGCGGCAGCTTGTCGGTATAGGTACTCTTGAGCTTTGAAACACTGCGGTATTCAAGAATTGCCTTTGGCAATGGATAGTCGAGCGCTAACTTTTCGAGCGTCTCTTCGTCCGTGCTCGGAGCCCCGCCCGGCGTTTTCTTAATGGGCTTGATACCTTGCTTCTCAAACAGCACTTCAGCTAACTGTTTTGGCGAACCAAGGTTAAACGGCTGCCCAGCAATTTCGTGTGCACGAGCTTCTAGCTCGAGCATCTTGCGGCCAAGTTCAGAAGATTGCAGCTGCAACTGCGCCGCATCGATCAATACCCCATTGCGTTCCATCTTCAACAACACGCGCGACACCGGTATTTCAATGGTTTCATAGACGTAGTTGAGCTTTGGATCGGCGGCGACCAGCCTATACATCGCACCATGCAGCTGGAGCGTGACATCCGAATCTTCAGCCGAGTATTTGGTCGCGGTCTCAATTGATACTTGATCAAACCCGATCTGCGACGCTCCTTTACCTGCCACGTCTTCGAACGAAAGCAGATCGGTCGCGCCTAAATGCCGTGAGGCGAGCGACTGCAGATCGTGACGCTGGTGGCTTTCCAAGACATACGATTGCAGCAGCGTGTCGTGCACGTAGCCCTGCACGTCAATGCCATGGTTGGCAAACACGTGCGAGTCGTACTTGATGTTTTGTCCAAGTTTCTTCTTTGTAGGATCGGCTAACCAAGCTCGCAACATACCAATAGCAGTGTCGAAACTCAGCTGATCTGGTGCTCCTGGATAGTTGTGACGCAAAGGCAAATAGGCCGCCTCGCCCGCCACACAAGCGAACGAGATACCGACGATGCTCGCTTGTATTTGGTCGAGGCTGGTGGTTTCTGTATCTAGGCATACGAGGTCAGCCGCATTGAGTTTGGCGATCCAAATGGTAAGCTCAGCTTCACTGAAAATGGTAACGTACCGACGTGTCGTGATAAACGACGTTTGATGGGTTGGTGGCTCGCCAGATATCCAACGCGAAGCCACACTATCTTTGTTTGCCCGTCTAAACACACCTGCGGTTGAGTCTTCAGCAGACTTGGCACCGACTACCGTTTGCAGGTCGTTTGGCAGCTCCTTCCTGCCGAGCAGGACAGCTTTTTTGAGCTGATTGCGCAGTGTGCGAAAGCCAAACGATTCATAAAGTGCATCCAATCGCCCAACATCTATTTCCTTATGGTCGATGGTGTCGAACTCGAACGGCAGCGGCACATCACATTTCACCTTGACGAGCAAGCGGCCAGTTGGTAACCAATCACGGGCTTTAGCGATATTGGCCCCCACAACACCCTTAACTTTTTCTGCGTTACTGATGACGCCATCTAGTGAGTCAAATTCAGCAAGTAACTTCACCGCAGTTTTTGGCCCGACTTTCTCAACACCCGGTACGTTATCGACGGCGTCACCTATCAACGCCAAGTAGTCGACGATACGATGGGGTGGAACACCATACTTTGCAGTCACACCAGCGATGTCCAGCTTTTCGTTCGACATGGTGTTGACTAGCGTGACTTTCTCATTCACCAGCTGCGCTAGGTCCTTATCACCAGTTGAGATGACTGTCTCCACATCGCGCGCAGCGGCGTGAACACTCAGCGTACCAATCACATCATCGGCCTCCATGCCGGCCACTTCAATACATGGCCACCCAAGCGCTTCACAAACCTCCCTGATATGACCGATCTGGCGCGCTAGATCTTCCGGCATCGGCGCACGCTGGGCCTTGTATTCAGGATAGATGTCATCTCGAAACGTTTTACCTTTTGGATCGAAAACGCAGGCGCTATAATCGGCTGGATATTCATCGCGCAAGCGATTCAGCATATTGGCCACACCATATATCGCGCCGGTCGGCTCGCCAGAGGGGCTTTTGAAATCTGGCATCGCATGAAATGCTCGGTAGAAATAGCTCGATATATCGACAAGCAACAGACGTTTGCGAACTGGCATTGACGGCGGTGTAGTGGGCGCTTCTTGATCGGGCAATTGTGACATCGCAGTCATTGGAGAATACGTTGGGAAATCAGGACAAGACAGTCGAATCAGTTAGGCTCGCCGGTGGCAAGATACCGAAGAGGGCGGACCCGGAATTACGCCAGCAGAGCTTAACCTCTGCGCGTGAGTCTTGGTGGATGTTCAACATTATCGCGGAAATGGTATCTGCATCCGATCGCCTGTCAGCAATCTCACCTGCCGTGGCAATCTTCGGCAGCGCACGCCTCAAGGAAAACAACAAATATTATGGCCTTACTGAACAGATCGCCTTGAATTTATCTAATGCTGGTTTTGGTGTTCTGTCCGGCGGTGGCCCCGGCATCATGGAGGCGGCTAATAAGGGAGCGCTGAAGGGGAGAGGGCCTTCTATTGGACTCAATATTCTGCTTCCCCATGAGCAGGGTGGCAATGGCTTTCAAGACATTTCACTCACCTTTCAGCATTTTTTCGCGCGCAAAACGATGTTTGTCAAACATGCGTCCGCGTACGTAGTCATGCCCGGCGGCTTCGGCACTCTCGATGAACTATGGGAGGCGTTAACGCTAATCCAAACCGGCAAGTTGCGCCGATTTCCGGTCATCCTAGTTGGCACAGAGTTTTGGGCTGGCATGATCTCTTGGATCAAGACCCGCATGCTTGAGGAAAAGGTGATTAGCGAGGCAGACCTTGACTTGTTTAAAGTCATCGACGATCCCGATGAGGTCGTTAAAGCTATCTTTGATCACTACACTAACCGCTCAATACGTCCAAATGCTGACGAAAAGGCATTGGAAATGAGTTTGTAGCGATACACAATTCGTGCGTCAAATTGGAGAACTTTATGAAATCCGGCCTGTTGATTATGTTGCTTATCTCAGTACTTAACGTTCACGCGCAGCCAAGTCAGGAGAAGCCTCGGCGGCCTGCGAACACGGAAGTCATCGATAACCTAGTGCTCCCCGAACTGCCAAAGGGAAAAACCAAGGCAGATTTTGACCGCGACCATAAAGTCACAACGCGCATCGCCGACGGCGAAGGCGTAACTGAATATCGCTTCAAGGGAAAGTTGTACAAAATGATCGTCAAACCAAAAACCGGTCCTAGCTACATCATGATTGATGAGAAGGGGGATGGAAAGTTTGTGCCTGCCGGGGAACCAGGCACGAAGATTTCGGTGCCCATGTGGATTATTCACTCTTGGTGATGGCGTACCATCACACGACGCCGACATGAGTGTATTCACCCCAGTTACTCTGGAAGATGCGCGTGTATTTCTTGCCTCTTATAACGTCGGCGATATCATCGACTTTCAGGACATCGCAGCAGGGGTTGAAAACTCTAACTTTTTCATCACCACTACAAGCCGTCGCTACGTTCTGACCATATTTGAGAAAATACCGCGGGCGGATCTCGATTTTTATATGGATCTCATGCAACATTTGCATCAAGCAGGTGTACGCTGCGCCGCACCTGTCCCGATGATTGACGGGCAAGTGTTGCAGAATCTAAAGGGCAAACCTGCCGCCCTCGTACATCGGCTTTCTGGCGGTGATATTGCACACCCAACGGCTGAGGACTGTTTTGCAGTCGGTAAGGCACTGGCGCTGATGCATGCTGCTACAACTTCATTTAAGACATCCCTAGCGAATTGGCGTGGTCTTGCGTGGTGGCAGCATGAGGCGGAGAGCCTTGAGGGTCTAGTGACACGAGCGGAAAATGCGCTCATCCAACGTGAAGTCGCATATCAATCCGGCTTTGATCAGCTCCGGCTTCCGCGCGGCATCGTCCATGCCGACTTGTTTCGTGACAACGTTCTCTGGAACGAACTGCATCAGCCGCAGATGATCGATTTTTACTTTGCGTGCAACGAGCAGTTGTTGTGGGATGTTGCAATAACAATCAATGATTGGTGCCTTGATTTCAGCGCCTACCCGGATGCAAGACTTGACGGCGAAAATACGCGAGCTTTGTTAGCAGGTTACGCTGGCGTAAGACAGCTCACCTTGGCCGAAAGAGAAGCTTGGCCGCAGATGCTTAGAGCAGCAGCGCTTCGAACATGGCTGGGAAGGCTCGGCTACCACTACTATCCGAGATCATCTACACTGACACACACAAAAGACCATCTGTTTTCTGAAAACTTGTTGCGCTATTTTGTTGCCCAAGGCAGCGAGACTCGCGCATTATTGCCAGACTAAATCATGCGCGTCGTTGATGTTTCCGCTGCAAGCAGTGCAGCTTGGATTAGTGAAGCATTTACGATGTTTCGGGCACGGCCACTTGCGTGGATCTCGCTTACCTCTGCTTGGCTGCTTGTTTCGTTGCTGATAATGCTGATTCCCCTAGTCGGCCTACCGCTGATGACAATGACACAGCCAGCATTTTTTGCCGGATTCGTATTGGCGTGTCGCGATCAGGCTGTTGGGCTGCCTATCTCAACCGCACACCTGTTTGCCGGATTCCGCGTGAGCGGTCGGACGCTGATTCAAGTTGGTTCGGTTTCGCTTCTCGCTGAGCTTGCCGTCATGATGACGTTGGGTGCCTTTGGTTTCTTTGACGCGTTGAAGGTAATTGATCGAAACAACCCGTCTGCTGAGGCGATTGCCGCCGCTTTCTCGTCTCTAGGGTGGCAATGGTTCGCCGCAGCGGCGGCGGTATTCGTGATTAAAGGTGTACTCTGGTTCACTGCCGCTCTGATCGCACATCAGCCGATGCCCGCCTCACACGCTATACGTTGGAGTTTTTTTGCTCTTATTGGCAACTTTGTGCCACTCGCCATGTTCGGAATACTTATGCTGGGGCTCTTGTTTGTTGCGCTCATTCCGTGGGGACTTGGGCTCCTGATCTTTGTTCCACTATACGCAATAACCCACTACACCAGTTTTAAAGGTGTATTTCGCGCTGACGCAGCGTAATCGAGCGACAAAAGGCGAGTCCTTTTTGCGTTAACATTGTTTTATGGGCGCGCGTATTTTTTTACTTGCGCTACGGAACATATTTAACCCAAATTGCAAGAAACGCTATGTTTATTTCACTTCGCATCAGACTTTATGTCGCCGCCGTCGTCGGCGCACTCGGCACCTTTGCGTCGACCGCAATTGCGGAGATCGTTATTGGCCAGTCAGCCCCGTTGACGGGTGCAAATTCCGAGCTTGGGAACGACATCCGGAACGGTGCACTCGCCTACTTCAAGAAAATCAACGATGCCGGCGGCATAAACGGCAGCACAATAAAGTTGGTCACACTCGACGACAAGAACGAAGCAAAGCAGTCCGGCGAAAATGCGACAGACCTGATTCAAAAGAAAGGCGCGGTTGCCCTGTTTGGCTTCGCGTCGTCGACCCTCAGTGTGCCAGCCATGCCAGCCGTCGCGGCGGCGAAAGTCCCGTTCTTTGCGCCCTTTACCGGCGCTGATGCGATTCGTAAACAGAATGAATTTGTTTATACGATTCGCGTAACTTATGCGGAAGAGATTGAGTCGTTGATTGGGTTTTGGGCCCCACTTGGCGTGACACAGGTGGCGGTGCTGCACTACGATGACGACATCGGCAGGCAGAATTTTGCGACCGCCGCAAAGGTACTCGCCAAATTCCGCAAGCAACCAAGTTCAATAGCGATTAAACGCAATGCCGACCTCCCGCTTGAGGCGATCAACGCGATCATCGCCGCAAACCCGCAGATTGTACTTGCGACAACTTTATATGCCCCTGTCGCACAAATGGTTCGACAACTCAAGTCAATAAAGCGCCCCTATTCGGTGACTGCGCTTTCATTTGCCGGAGCCAGCCAAGTTGCCAAGGCGCTCGGCCCAGACGCTGCAGGTATTACGGTGGCGCTTACCGTGCCAGCACCCAACCAGATACAGGTGCCCGTTGTTCAAGAATGTGCGGACGCCTGGCGCGCCGCCGGCCAAAATGAATCGATGTCGGTGACC
>JBEILF010000129.1:0-6863 GCA_040379385.1 Burkholderiales bacterium
GCAGTAACTAAAACACATCAAAACAATGAACGCCGCAACCGACGAAATCAGCGGGAAGAGCAGCAGCTCCTTATCCTGCATCAGCACTGAGCCACTGGCTTTGACGAGTTGCCAGCTGCGGGAGAAGCGATCGAACATGAGGGCCTCACTGGTTTAGTCGGTCGGAAAGCATGAGGATAAGCGAATTTGCCGACCGGCTGCGTAAAATGCCAGCATTACTTGCGATGCGCAATACCACCTAGAAAGGACAGTCCCGGATGAAGTCACGCGACCACATTCTTCCCGTGCGTTTCGCCCTTGCGGCGCTGGCGTTTTTCGTGACCTTTATAGCGAATGCCAAGCCCGATCCGCTACCGGAGCTCCGGTACGCGGTCAATGTGGTGCCGGCCGGCGCGGTCATCGAATGGCACATTACGATCAAGATGAAGGGCAACGCCAACGGCGTGACCGAACTCGAAGTACCGTCTAAATGGGCGAACCGTGATGACCTGGCGAAAGGCATCCAAGATCTTCGGGTGAGCGGTGATAGCGCGGTCCTTGAAGATAGCATCGGTGACGATGAGGCCGTCAAAATCAGGCGCATCCGCCACCGGCCTGACGAGGCACTCACAATTGAATATCGCCTCACGCGCATTGGCAGCGCCGAACCTGAGTCGCAAAAGGACGCATATTCACCAGTCTTGTCAGCGCAGTATTTTCAGGTGATTGGAGACGGCGCGTGGATCGTGCCGCGTGCTGAGCGCGCGAAGACATTTTCGATTGCCATCGACTGGAAAATGCCGGCCGATTGGTCGATCGCCAATAGCTTCGGCGCGAATCAACGCAACCAAACTTTCAGCACCACGCTAAACAAGTTTCGCCATGCGCTGTACCTTGGCGGCGATTTTCGGCTGACGTCGTTCCGAATCAAAAACCAGCCAGTATTTGTTGCCGCACGCGGAGACTGGGGATTCTTTGACGAAAATCTCACCGACCTGACCAAGCGTGTGATCGAAGTCGAACGCAATTTCTGGAACGATCACAGCCAACCCTACTATCTGGTTTCGGTGATTCCGGTTGGCCGTCCGGTGGACGGCACGAATACCGGCGGTACCGCTGTCGAAAACGCGTTTGCGATGTTTCTCTCGCCAAGGACGCAAATCAAGGATCTTCGCTTCCTGCTAACGCATGAGTACTTCCACAACTGGAATGCGCAAAAACTTGGTGACCTCAAAGACCCCGAGCCCCTGATGTATTGGTGGAGCGAGGGCGTGACCGACTTCTACACGCAGCGCCTCATGCTGCGCAGTGGCCTCACGACACCAAGGGAATTCGCGAAGGCTTACAACGACGTGCTGCGCGCCTACAACGAATCAAAAGCCCGTAACGCGCCAAATTCCCGCATCAACGAGGAGTTCTGGAAAGACCCCGCTGTTGGCAAACTGCCGTATCAACGCGGCATGTTGTTCGCGGCGATCCTCGACGGCGAAATCAAGAAAGCGACGAGTGGCCGCGCATCACTCGATGATGTGGTGCGAGATCTATACGCCGCCGCACGCAAGCCCGGCGCCAAGCCGCTCGACGCTGAGATCGTGAACGCTGCGGTCACCAAGCGGTTGGGAAGATCCTACATGGCCGAAATCAAGCGCGATATTGAAGACGGCCAGACAATTGAATTCGGCGATGGTGCGCTGGGCACCTGCTTTGATCGAAAGCTGGTCGGGTTCAGGCCATACGAAACGGGCTTTGACGTTCAGGCTTCCATCTCTACGCGAAAGGTCACGGGTGTCGATCCAAACTCAGCCGCCTATGCTGCGGGCTTACGCGATGGCATGGCCGCGCAGGGCTGGTCGATCTACGGCGGCGACCCGACCAAGGAAATTGAGATCATTACAACCGAAGGCGACAAGCGCCGAACGATCAAATTCTTGCCGGTTGGCAAAGTGGAAGTGGTCGCGCCGCAGTTCTACGTGAAACTGGGGCTCGACGCCGCCGCGCTCGGGAAGTGTGACTAGCTAGAACGCACAGTTCAAACGACGCGGCGAAACCGCACCCGTCGCGCCAGCATGCAGCTGACTTCCAGCGCGTTTTCAGCGTCGTCAAAACGCACGAGCATCCGTCCGGGCGGCGATTCATCCACACCTCGGGACAAATCAAACCACGCCACTTCAGCATTGACCACCGCCAGTGTGTAGCGCACACCTTCGCCAAACACGCCGGCAAAAACCAGCTCGACGGCACCCTGCTCACGCACAAACACTTCCGCGCTACTCTTGATCGGCGCACATTCAAAACGCCCGCCGGATTTAAATGGGCCAGATGCGGTTTGGCACCAAAGGGTAGCCACAATACTGAACGAAACCATCCATAGACATGACACGGCACCAACGTTCTTCTGGGGCAAGTTTGCTTGCCAGGGCTGCGTGCAGAACAGCGCATGCGGCTTGATCCTGATGGGTAACTGGCGCGATTCGGGTTTTACCCGAGTAGGCAGCCAATGTATCGAAGAAACGGATGTGATGAAGAAACTTGGAACAGGAGCGGTATCTGAATTAACCTGATCGCATCAACAGCGAGAAATGCGTTCGCTTACTTGACACGGGCCAGCTAATGGGTGGCCCCTAGGGTGCTGGGGCGACCTTTAAATGGTGTCTGACCCCAATTTAACCACCCTTTAAATGGTGTCTGACCCCAATTTACCGCACCAATTTACCGCAAAGTCACCGCCCTACCCTTTCTCAAGCTGTTCGGATTTCGTTCAACAAATCGGGATGCCGATCCAGCACCTTGAGCAATTTCACCAAGGCTAGCGGTGGCTTGGTCTTGCCATTCTCATAGCGGGAAAAGGCGTTAACCCCACCACCAAAAATGTCAGCCGCTTCACGCTGGTCAAGGTCGAGCTTCTTGCGCACTTTGGCAATATAGGCCGGGTCAACATAGGCCGCATTAACTTGGCGCTGAAACGCGCCGATCAGGTCACTGTAGCGGTCGCCATGTTCACGGTTCAAAACCACCTCGCCACAAGCAGGACAAAAATCGCCCGTCACTTCTGGAATGGTGGTGTGTTCGCCCTTGTAGACATAGGGCATATCGCGGGTGTCGTGGATCAGTTCAGCCGCTCCACAGCTAGTGCATTTCATGGTCACAACTCCTTGAAGGAAACAATCAGAACATCGTCAATCACCGTCCGCTTGAGGTAGACCTCATCGCCGCCAATGGTCTTTGCGCGGTACACGTCCTGCCAAATCCGGTGGTCGGCGTGGGTTGTCATGCTCTTGTAGAAGTTGCCAGTCGTCAGAGACATGACCACGGCACACATCCCAGCCAGGTCGTTAATGCCAAGCTCACGAGCACCACTGAAGGCCGTAGCCGTGGCTCGAACTTGGCCACGTTCGACCATGCCCTGCACTACCGACAACTTGCAGTGAGGTGTGCTTTTTTCCATAGGATAATTATAACCAAGTTGGTTTATTTTGCAAGTAGGTTAATTTGAAACCTGCGAAGCAAAAACAGCCTCAGCCGCCAGTCCATGTGTCTGGGTCGTTCCGCTGCTGCTCACGGTAGTCCGCGATCAGGAAACGCGGGGCACAAGCTCATTGGGCACACGGACATTACGAGACGCGCTGCTGCGCCGATATGTTTTTCTGGCGGGTACGCCAGGTACTGCAACAGGAGCGTTTTGCTGTGTCAGCGGCTTGCCTGCTGACACAGCGTTGTTGCAGCGGTTCATGGCGGCTTTGACGTGCTTGGTCATGCTAATTTCCAGTAGTTGTTACAGCATGAAATTAGCCGTACAGACCGAGTTCACCAAGCATTTGAAGTTTACCGGCTTGCCTCCTTCAATTCAAAACCCACATATGCATTGAACAATTTCGTACTCTTGTGCTGATAGCCCTCCCTAGCCATACGGCTCTTGAAAGCAGGCATGCCCATCACAAACCGGCCGATTTTTTTGGCATACCCCACGTAACTGATGTATGCAGCACTGGACTGCACCTTGGACGAAGCGCACTCTTTGCAATTTTCTTTGAACCAACTGGCAAACACGTCGGCATCTCTTCGCATGCGCTTTTTGTGCAATTCCACAGCTTCGCACGCCGGCAAATTGCCCAATTCGGCATACTGACGCGCGCCCTCCAGCGCCCAGTTCAAAATGCCGGCCCTTCCTTTAGAAGCTTGTCGGTAAAGGAAAGCAGCGCCTCAGAGATTCACAGATTTACCGTCACAGCTACCGTCTAAAACTCTGGCTTTGACTGCATCCCGCAGGGTGCCTTTGGATGCATAAGCTGTTGGTTCTCAATGCAATTTTGTGAAATTCAAGACGCTGCTGAACGTCTTGAAATCACTGTACATTATTCCCACTCAATGGTCGCCGGTGGCTTGCCTGAGACGTCGTACACCACGCGGTTGAATCCACGCACCTCGTTGATGATGCGGTTAGAGACCTTGCCAAGCAGGCTGTAGGGAAGCTCCGCCCAATGCGCTGTCATGAAGTCAGTAGTTTGCACGGCGCGCAGCGCGACGACGTTTTCATAAGTGCGACCGTCACCCATCACGCCCACGCTTTTGACGGGGAGATAAACGGCGAAGGCTTGGGCGACGTTGTCGTACCAAGTCGGTGGTTGGCCAACCGCCGGAGAAATCCCGCCCACCCCTGCTTTTTCCAAGGGGCAGCTCACCGGAGCGGCGCGCAGTTCTTCGATAAAGATGGCGTCCGCTCGCCGCAGCCTATCTGCGGCCTCGCGCGTGACTTCGCCAAGGATGCGCACACCGAGCCCCGGACCCGGGAAGGGATGCCGATAGACCATTTCGCGCGGCAGGCCGAGCGCCATACCGAGTTCACGCACTTCGTCTTTGAAGAGCTCGCGTAGCGGTTCAAGCAGCTTCAAATGCAAGGTATCCGGCAGGCCGCCCACGTTGTGGTGCGACTTGATGGTGTTGGCTTTTTTTGTTTTGGCTGAGGCTGACTCAATCACGTCTGGATAGATGGTGCCCTGCGCCAGCCACTTTGCATTGGCGAGTTTGGCCGACTCGCGCTGGAAGACTTCAACAAAAACTCGGCCAATGATTTTGCGTTTTTGCTCGGGATCAGAAACCCCCTTCAGTTCGCCGAGAAAGTCGTCACTCGCATCAACGTAGACAACCTTCATATGCAAGTTGTCGGAGAAGGTTCTTTTCACCTGCACCGATTCGTTCAAGCGCATCAAACCGTTATCAACATAAACGCAGGTGAGCTGGTCGCCAATGGCCTTGTGGATCAGCGCGGCGGCCACCGAGGAATCCACCCCGCCAGACAGGCCGAGAATGACTTCTTCGTTACCGACTTGGTCACGAATCTTTGCCACTGCCTCGGGAATGTATTCGGGCATATTCCAGTGTGATGCCAGACCACAAATGTCGTGCACAAAGCGGTTGTAGATGGCTTTGCCTTGTTTGGTGTGCGTGACTTCTGGATGGAACTGCAAGGCAAAAAAGTGGCGCGACTCATCGGCCATGCCAGCCAATGGCGTCGTCTCGTTCGACGCGATAACTTTGAACCCCGGCGGCAATTCAGTGACTTTGTCGCCATGCGACATCCACACATCGAGCAAACCGTGACCTTCGGCATTCACCGAATCTTGAATACCATTGAGTAGCTTTGAGTGGCCACGCACCCGCACTTCCGCATAGCCAAACTCACGTACCAGTCCGTTCTCGACTTTGCCGCCGAGTTGGGCCGCCATGGTCTGCATACCATAACAGATGCCCAGTACCGGCACACCGAGTTCAAACACAACTTGCGGTGCGCGCGCCGTATGCGATTCAGTCACCGATGCATGTGACCCTGACAGGATGATGCCCTTCGGGTTAAAGGCGCGAATGTCGGCTTCCGACATATCGTGCCCATGCAGCTCGGAATACACGCCGGCCTCACGCACACGGCGCGCGATCAACTGGGTGACTTGTGAGCCGAAATCGAGAATGAGTATCTTGTCTTGCATGTTGAGCACTTAGGGAGTGGGGACGGCGGTGGTGCGATTAGCCGGGTGGATGGGCACTCCACGGGTCGAAAAGAAACGCCACGCGAGGAACACCGCAATTAATTGTAGAAATGCCGAAAGGTAGAACACGACACCGATCCGCCAGTCTCCCTGCGGATAGTGCGACACTTCGGCGAGCAGCTGCGTCGCAATGACAGGCGCAATGACAATCGACAGGCTGGATAACGATTGTAGCGAGCCCATCAGCGAGCCCTGCCCCGTGGGATCGGTGGCCTTCGAGACGATTGCCTGCAACGCCGGCGCTGCTCCATAGGAGAGAAAGTTCAACACGATTAGGACGTAAATCATCCAGCCGGCGGTGGCAAGACCAGTGGCGAAATAGATCACAGACGCCACCGCCAATCCGATGACACCGAGACGGACCTCACCCATCAGCTTGATCAATCTTGATAACAACCCGGCTTGCACTACGGCCGCCGTCAGGCCGACCAAGAACAACGCGATGCCGTTTTCCTTTGGCCCCCAGCCGAACTTGAAGTTGGTGTACAACACCCAAGTGGTTTGCTGCAGCACTTGTGCGAACGCCGATAATGCAAACACCACGATCAGTAATCCAATGTCTGGCCGCGTGAACAATCGGCGGAATGATGCAAACGGGTTCGACTTGGCAAACGAAAACCCGGAGCGCTTGTCTTTCGCCAGCGATTCTTTGATAAAGATGAAACCAAAAATTGCGTTGGCAAAACACAATCCAGCCCCGACGTAAAACGGCAAATGGTAGTTGATACTTCCCAGCAACCCGCCCAGCATCGGCCCACAAATAAAACCCAGACCAAAGGCTGCACCAATCATGCCAAACGTTTTGGCGCGATTGGCAGGAGTTGAGATATCGGAAGCGTATGC
>JBEILF010000130.1:0-6784 GCA_040379385.1 Burkholderiales bacterium
TCTTTATGTTTGTTGCTCTTGGCTTGGACCGCACGGAACCGAGTAGCGCCACCCACTATTGGGTGATGATTTTTGGTGTGACTGGCGCGGTTTCGCTCGTTGCGTGGGGCTTTGGCTCTTTTGCATTGTGGGAGCAAGCGCGCACCAAAAAGCCTAACGCGTAGTCTGCCCAGCCATCAGCAAAACCTAAACCCTAATAATGACGGGCATTTTCAAGCGAAACCGCCCGAAAAAGCCCGTCGATATTGGTGTTTCAAAATTGGGAAATTCTATTGATGCGGCGATTAAACATGGTGAATTTCCCCGCTCAATGACGGCAATTTTGAGGTTTTTAGAAGCTCCCAATTGGCTGGTCAGGCAGTTAGAGCTGCCTTACTTGTCGACGTCGCTAGGGCGCAACTGCGGAAATAGAATCACGTCGCGAATCGACGCCGAATCGGTTAGCAGCATCACCAGACGGTCGATACCAATACCTTCGCCCGCCGTTGGCGGCATGCCGTACTCCAGCGCACGCACGAAATCAGCATCGTAGTGCATCGCCTCTTCGTCGCCGCCGTCTTTGGCCTTTACCTGTTCGAGGAACCGCGCTGCCTGGTCCTCGGCGTCGTTCAGTTCTGAGAAACCATTGGCGATTTCGCGGCCGGCGATGAATAGCTCGAAGCGGTCGGTAATCGCCGGATTGGTGTCGTTGCGCCGTGCCAGTGGTGAGACTTCGGCCGGGTAGTCAACAATGAAAGTTGGCTGAATCAGTTTCGACTCTGCCGTTTCTTCAAACAACTTGAGTTGCAGCGTGCCAACCGTATCGTTGGCGTTCACCTCGGCGTGGTGTTTTTTGCACAAGGTCTTGAGCGTTTCGATGTCGTCGAGGTTGGTGTCGGCGTACTCTGGGAAATACTGCTTTACCGCCTGCGGCATGGTCAGACGCGCAAACGGCTGGCCAAAATCGATTTGCATACCCTGATACTCGATGAGGGCCTTGCCGAGTACCTTGGTTGCGACCGCTCGGAACATGTCTTCGGTGAATTGCATTAAATGATGAAAATCGCGCCAGGCGATATAGAACTCCATCATCGTAAATTCCGGGTTGTGGCGGACACTCATGCCCTCGTTACGGAAGTTACGGTTGATCTCAAACACGCGCTCAAAGCCGCCGACCACCAGGCGCTTCAAATAGAGCTCCGGCGCGATTCGCAAATACAACTGCATATCGAGCGTGTTGTGATGCGTGATGAAAGGCTTGGCCGCAGCGCCGCCCGGGATCGGGTGCATCATCGGTGTTTCAACTTCCAAGTAGCCAGCCGCGACCATGAAACTCCGAATTTCCGAAACCACCTTTGAGCGTGTCTCGAACGTGCGTTTGACTTCGGGGTTGACCATCAAATCGACGTAGCGCATCCGATAGCGTTGTTCGGTGTCGGTCAAGCCGTGGAATTTTTCCGGCAACGGGCGCAGCGACTTGGTGATGAGTCGTACCGACGATACGTTGATCGACAACTCGCCGGTCTTGGTTTTGAACATCACGCCTTCTGCACCGACGATGTCGCCTAAGTCGAAGTGCTTGAATTCTTCCAGCGCAGCCTCGCCCACACCTTCGAGATTCACGTATAACTGGATGCGACCGGAGGCATCTTGAATGGTGGCGAATGACGCCTTGCCCATCACACGTTTCAACATGATGCGACCCGCAACGCGCACCAGCGGCGTCTTGTTGGCCTCCAGGTCTTGCTTCGAGCGCTCACCGTACTCGGCGTGCAAATCCACGGCGCGATGCTCTGGGCGGTAGTCGTTGGGGAACGCGCGTCCGCCGGTTTTTTCGCGAATGGCTGCAAGCTTGTGGCGACGTTCCTGAATGACATGGTTTTCGTCGATGTGCGGCGCGGTTGTGTTGCCAGTGTTGAGGGAGGTTTGGTCAGTCATGATCATTCGCCAATAAGAGAACTAGGGTGCCAACCAGCGAGATTCCAATATCCCGTTTGGCCAGCAAAAATGTGCGCGTCGGTTGCCGTGAAGGTGCAGATACACCCATTCGAGCGAAGTGATCTCGACATGCAGAAGACAGAAATGTTGGCGTGCGGGAATGGCGGCCGGCTCACTCGCGCGAAGCTCCAGCGGCGGCACATACGCTGCCGGGGCCTCGATCGTAGCACCCGGCACTGCCGGTTGGGCGTAGGCGGCGCGCGATTGATCACGCATCGCCGTCCAGACGGCATCCGCCACCGCTGATGACGCGTCAAGATGGGTAAGCCCGGATAATCGAAGCTGCACCTTGTCGGCGGCGCTGTAGGCCAGTATCGAAACGGCAGGTGACACCTTCAATTCTTGTATTTTGCTTGAGCGCAGGTCGGTATTGAATCGTAGCCGCCGGTTGATCACGTCAACCTTGCGCAGGATCATGGTGCGTTGTTGTGGCGAGCCATCCAGCCCGATGCTCGCCACAGATGGTGCGTGAAATGCGGAGCGCCGGTCTTTGGTGCCGCTCTCAAGCAGCGTCCATGCCTGGGCGAGCGTTGCCGCTAAGTCGTTATAAAACGCGGGCTCCTCAATTTGTGGCTGCGGAGGCTGCACTGTTTCGAAGGCATCAGTCATGGAGTCACGCCCTACACGCCTTGTTTGAGACTGGCTTCGATAAACGGATCGAGGTCGCCGTCCAGCACCTTCTGCGTGTTGCTGATCTCGACGTTGGTACGCAAATCTTTGATGCGCGATTGATCCAACACGTACGAACGAATCTGGTGGCCCCAGCCCACATCGGTTTTGGTGGCCTCCAGTTTGTCCTGCTCGGACTGACGCTTGCGAATCTCCAACTCGTACAGCTTGGACTTCAACATCGCCATCGCCTCAGCGCGGTTACGGTGTTGTGAGCGATCGTTTTGACACTGCACCACCACACCGGTTGGTGCGTGCGTGATACGCACCGCCGAATCGGTTTTGTTGATGTGCTGACCACCGGCACCGGAGGCGCGGAAAGTGTCGATGCGTAGATCAGCCGGGTTGATTTCAATCTCGATTGAGTCATCAATCTCCGGATAGACAAACAACGACGCAAACGACGTGTGTCGACCGCCGGAGGAGTCAAACGGCGACTTGCGCACCAAGCGATGAACACCCGTCTCGGAGCGCAGATAACCGTAGGCGTATTCGCCGGTGACTTTGATTGACGCACTTTTGAGTCCGGCGACTTCACCGGGAGATTCCTCAAGAATTTCCGTCTTGAAGCCTTTGCGTTCGGCATAGCGGAGATACTGCCGCAGCAACATCGACGCCCAATCCTGCGCTTCGGTGCCACCGGCACCAGCCTGGATATCGATAAACGCATTGCACGGGTCAGCCTGATGCGAAAACATGCGGCGGAATTCCATATCCGCGACGATCACTTCGATACCCTTGACATCAGCCTCGATGGATTCGAGCGTATCGTCCTCGCCTTCTTCCTTGGCGAGCTCAAACAGCTCCAGCCCGTCCTTCACGCCGGCGGTGGCGGTGTTGATCGCGTTGACCACGCCGTCGAGCATCTTTTTTTCTTTGCCCAATTCGGTCGCACGTTTGGAGTCGCTCCAAACCGCCGGGTCCTCCGATAACCGCGTGACTTCCTCTAACCGTTCGACTTTGGCGTCGAAGTCAAAGATACCTCCGCAGTTCGCCCAAACGGGCGGACAAATCGGAAAGTTGGTGGGAAATGGCGTTGATGCGGTCGGCTTCCATGATCGGCTTCTAGTGGGTGATTCAACAATCCGCCATTATAGCCAAGCTGTAACGCTCCCCCTGCGCTACGCGACGTGTTCGAGCATTAGCTGCACCACCGAATTACCGCGAAAAGTATTGATGGATGGCTTGTAAACGGCGTCAAAACTGGCGGGCAGCGCGTCTGGTGAGCCAAAACGCATCGCCTCAAATGTGGTGCCGTTGAGTCTGAGTTTGAGTTTTAGGTGTTTTTCGCCGACCACCCGCTGCTCGAGCAGCTTAAATCCCCCGACGTAACTCGGCGCCACAAAACCCTGCCCCCACACCTGGGCTTCGAGCGCCTGCACAAAATCGAAATCGAGCTCACCGGCCGCGAGGCTACCGTCGGTTTCGATACGCTCTTGCAGGTCTGTCGGCGTGAGAAATTCACGTGCGACTTGTTCAAAGGCCAGCACAAAGTCGGCGAGACCGGATTCGCGAATTGTCAGTCCGGCCGCCATGGCGTGGCCACCGAATTTTTCGATGAGATGCGGATGCCGTTTGCTGATGAGGTCAAGCGCGTCGCGCATATGCAGTGCCGGAATTGAGCGCCCGGAACCTTTCAAGTTACCCATTCCGTCTTGCGCAAAGGCAACAACGGGGCGGTGGGTTTGCTCGCGAATGCGTCCCGCCAATATGCCCACCACCCCCTGATGCCAACCCGGCTCGAACAGCGCTAGTGCGTACCGGTTCGCGATATTGATTGCATCGAGCGCCGCGACCGCGCCGACTTTCATGTCCGCTTCGATATCCCGCCGCGTCCGGTTGAGGTGATCGAGTTCTGCGGCCAAACGTGTTGCCGTCGCGGTATCGTCGGTTAGTAGACACGCGATACCGACCGACATATCTTCCAAGCGTCCGGCGGCGTTGATACGTGGGCCGAGCACGAAGCCGAGGTCGTAGGTTGATGCACGCCTGGCGTCACGTCCACCGACTGCTAGCAGCGCAGCGATGCCCTTGCAAGCGCGACCGGCACGGATACGTTGCAAGCCTTGCTCGACTAAGATACGGTTGTTGTGTTCGAGCTTGACGACATCGGCGATGGTGCCAAGTGCAACCAGATCGAGCAGGTCAGCGAGGTTGGGCTCGCCGCCCGCCGCAGGTCCCATGCCTGTAAAAGCGCCGCGATGCCGCAATTCGGCCCGCAGCGCCAGCATCATATAAAACATCACGCCAACACCGGCCAAGCCTTTGGAGGGAAAGGTATCGCCTGGCTGATTCGGGTTCACAATCACCGCCGCGTCGGGTAGCGTAGAGCCCGGCAGATGGTGGTCGGTCACCACCACATCAATGCCATGTTGGTTCGCGCGAGCTACACCTTCAACGCTCGCGATACCGTTATCCACCGTGATGATGATGTTGGGTTTGCCTGCGTGGTGGGTAAGGGCAAGGTCAACCACTTCTGGCGTCAGGCCGTAACCCAGCGTGAACCGGTTCGGCACGATGAAATCGACGATGGCTCCCATCTGCCGCAAGGCTCGTATGCCCACCGCACACGCTGTCGCCCCGTCGGCGTCGTAATCCGCGACGATCAACATACGCTGTTTGGCGGCGATGGCGTCAGCCAAATAGCGGGCGGCGTCCTCAATATGTGCCAGAAGGCTTGGAGCAAGTAGCGCATCCAGCTTTGTGTTCAAGGCAAAAGTGTCTGAAACTCCCCGTCCAGCATAGAGTTTTGCCATTCGCGGGTCGATGTTTTGTGCCAACAACGAAGCGTAGGCCGCAGGATCAAAACTGCGGGTGAGGATGTCTCGCATGGAGTTCGATGCCCTAGGCGAAGTCAGCCAACGACTTCTTGCCCGACAAGACACCCGCCAACCCGAGTACTTTCGCCTTGATGCCGTCGCGTGCGACTTTGATGGTGAGTGTCACCGACTCACAAGGTATCAAGAGTGTCAGCGCGTCCAGCTCGCCGACATTTAGGGCGGCAACGGCTGGTGCCACCCAATCGCGTTCGATGGCGGCGACTTCGGCGGGCCAGGTTTCGCGCGATTGCCGACGAATCTCGCGGCTGGCCGTATGTAGCACCACCAGCGCATGTGGAGCGATAACGTTGGCATCAAAGCGCGGCGGAAGTGTTGCTAGCGCGAGTCCCTTTGCCATGGCTAAACCGCGCGCCAACGCGAGACGGGCAAAGACATGGGTAAACCTCGGCGGCTCAGCGGCGGGATCGGATGCGCAAAGGATCGTCTCGACACTACCCCCGCCCCAAATCCACAAGCCGTTGATCGCCGGAATGCCATTGGCTGCGCGTGTTCGGTTGACGGGGTGTTCATGCAGCAACATCTGCATTTCATTGCTGATCGCGCGCCAGTTGGTTTTGGTTTTGCTCAATGGCAGGTTGTCGAACACGTTTGCCCCGGCCATTTGCCAAAGCGGTGTCGATTTCGGCAAGTTATTCAAATCGGTGGCGATGTAACCACGTGCCGGATCGGGGAATTCGACCTTGATGCCTTGATTCACAAAGTGGCCATTTACGCTAGCCGCGATTGCCGCCATTTCCTCGGCAGTGGGGTTGATGACGTGGCTATCAAACAGCTGCGCGTTATCGCGGCTAATGGCGAGGTGGACGGGATCGGCGCGTAACCACGCTTGGCCCGCAGCGCTGCCCGCGTCCGCCAGGCGGGTGAGGGGTGCGACACCTGTCGTGGCAGGCAGGCCAAAGGCGTGGAGCAGCGCGGCTTCGAGCGCGGCAGGCTGGGCGACCAACACACGGCTGCGATTGAGCAGGGCATCGATGACCGGGCTGGGAGCAGGGCGGGTGAACCCTGCAGGCGGCAGAATGTCCGATAGCAGCAGCGTTAGATTTTTGGGTGGTTCGGATGATTTGATTTGCACCATGCCGAATTATCCGCACATTTGTGGCAGACTTCGACGCGGCATCATTTCGCCATCCAAACACGTTAATTTTGCGCTCACTTCCCTTTTTTATCGGCCTGCGTTACACCCGCGCCAAACGCCGCAGTGTCTTTGTCTCGTTCATTTCTTTGTCCTCAATGATCGGTATCGCGTTGGGTATCACCGCGCTCATCACTGTCATGTCAGTGATGAATGGCTTTCAAAA
>JBEILF010000131.1:0-6716 GCA_040379385.1 Burkholderiales bacterium
ACGTCGTTCTTGACACCGCCGTTTGGTTGGGCCCTATTTTTTCTAAAGGGGGTGGCGCCACCCGAGGTGACAACCCGGCATATTTATCTCGGCGTGATTACGTTCATAATGATGCAGGTACTGGACGTTGTACTGGTATTCTTCTTCCCGGCAATCGCGCTCTGGCTTCCCAAGGCGATTGGCTGGTAGCCTGCGCCGAGGCATCATTACCTTGAGAGACCAGCATGATTGAATCAATTCGCGCGCGGCGCGGTATGGCGGTGGCACCTCACGCCCTTGCCGCGCAGTCAGCGCTCGGCGTGTTGCGCGAGGGCGGCAATGCGGTGGAGGCGATGGTCTCGGCCGCCGCTACCATCGCCATCGTTTACCCGCACATGAATTCGATCGGTGGTGACAGCTTTTGGTTAATCGCCGAGCCGGGCCAACAACCAGTGGCTATCGACGCGTGTGGTGCCGCCGCAGCTTCAGCAAGTATTGATTGGTATCGTGAGCGCGGCATTACCGGTGCGATTCCGTTTCGCGGCGGTGTGGCGGCAAATACGGTCGCCGGCACCTTGTCAGGATGGCAGGCGGCGTGCGCGTTTTCGCGACGGCAGTTGCACGGACGCCTGCCTGTTTCGCGGCTGCTTGCCGATGCGATCAGTTATGCCGAAGAGGGGATTGCGGTGACGCGCAGTCAGGCGGTATGTACAACAGGAAAAATTGCCGAACTTGCACCACAACCGGGTTTTGCCGATACGTTTTTACAAAGCGGTGCGGCACCGATGGCGGGGAGCGTGTTTCGTCAGCCACTGCTGGCCGCCACACTGCGCCACCTTGCAAACAGGGGTATCGACGATGCTTACCGCGGCGAACTCGCCGCGAGTATTGCAGCAGATTTGGTCTCAGTCGGCAGCCCCCTTGCCGCAGCCGATCTTGCCAACCACCATGCGCATTTAGTCACGCCGCTTTCGCTGGTACATTCACGTGGCACTGTTTTCAACATGACACCGCCGACACAGGGCGTGGTGTCGCTGATAATTCTGGGCATTCTGGATGCCATCGGTATCGACGGCATGGACCCGCTGGGTGCCGACTACGTGCATCACTGCGTTGAGGCGACCAAACAGGCGTTCGCCGTGCGTGACCGGCACGTGACCGACCCGGCCTACATGACACGCCCCGCCCAGTCGCTATTTGAAGCGTCCGTGCTAAAGGCCATGGCCGATAGGGTGGATGCGCACCGTGCCGCACCGTGGGGCAAAGGTAAAGGCCCCGGCGACACGGTGTGGATGGGGGTGATTGATGGCAACGGCGTGATGGTGTCGTTTATTCAAAGCATCTACCACGAGTTCGGCGCGGGTATTGTGCTGCCGGGTTCGGGTATCAACTGGCAAAACCGCGGTACCAGCTTTGCCTTAAATGAAGCGGCGTTGAATGTGTTGCGACCGGGACGCAAGCCGTTCCATACGCTGAACCCTGCGATGGCGCGTCTCAATGATGGAAGCGCGATGGTCTACGGCACCATGGGCGGTGATGGGCAACCACAAACCCAATGTGCGGTGTTCACCCGTCAGGTCATCGGCGGCATGCATCCGCAAGCCGCGATCAACGCCCCTCGCTGGCTGCTCGGGCGCACTTGGGGCCAGCCGAGTGAAACCTTAAAGCTCGAAGCGCGGTTCGCCGATTCTGTCGTGGCTGATCTCGCCGCGCGTGGTCACGATGTCGAAGTGCTGGGGGAGTGGGATGAATCGATGGGCCACGCTGGCAGCATCGTGAGACATGCCAACGGCGTTCTCGAAGGCGGCGCGGATCCACGCAGCGACGGTGGGGTGGCGGCATTCTGACATTCAAAGTCCTTATTGCACGGGCGTTTCGAGGCAAAACTGTCTGAAAATGACCGTCAATAAACGAGTTTTAAATTTAAGGGGTGGTGCGACGCTGAGGCCAAAGCGCCCTATAGGAACGATAGCGATAGAATCAACGCCTGCGTTTTCAAACAATAAGGCGTTAATGCATGCGTAACGTGACGGTAGCCGCAACTCAGATGGCGTGTGATTGGAACGTCGAAGGCAATATCGCCCGCGCCGACCGCTTGGTGCGTGAGGCTGCCGCCAAGGGTGCGCAGATCATCCTCATCCAAGAGTTGTTTGAGCGCTGTTACTTCTGCCAAAAACAAGTTCCGGCTTATTTGGAATTCGCCACCCTGGTGGCTGAAAATCCTGCCGTCCAACATTTTCAAAACGTCGCGGCCGAGTTGGGGGTGGTCTTGCCGGTCAGTTTCTACGAGCGCGCCAACAATGCGCTGTACAACAGTGTGGCCATCATCGACGCCGACGGCGGCAATCTCGGTGTCTATCGTAAAAGCCATATCCCAGATGGGCCGGGCTACTCGGAAAAATTTTATTTCTCGCCTGGTGACACTGGATTTAAGGTTTGGGACACAGAGTTTGCGCGAATTGGTGTGGCAATCTGTTGGGACCAATGGTTTCCGGAATGTGCGCGCAGCATGGCGCTACAGGGTGCGGAGTTGCTGTTTTACCCGACCGCAATCGGCAGCGAGCCGCACGATGCTACGATTAACTCATGCGCACATTGGCAGCGTAGCCAGCAGGGTCACGCAGCGGCGAACGTCGTGCCGGTAATCGCGTCGAACCGTGTTGGTCGTGAGACCGATCAAGAATCCGCCATCACCTTCTATGGCGCGTCATTCATCACGGACGAGTCGGGAGATATCGTGGCCGAGGCCGACGCATCAGCCGAATCTGTGCTTACCCACACCTTTGATCTCGATGCGATTGCGACCAGACGTCGTGCGTGGGGCTTGTTCCGGGATCGGCGACCTGAACTTTATTCAGCGGTGGTGACAAAAGATGGTGTCACCAAGCCGAGTGGAAGTTAGGTCGGCGGTGAGTCTGCATCCATTACGCTCAACGCCGCGGGCAGATGGCTTTCGTATGCCTGCTGAGTGGGAGCCGCACGCACAAAGCTGGATGGTATGGCCGGAGCGCCCGGACAATTGGCGGCTCGGTGGCCGGCCCGCACAAGCGGCCTTTGCGACGGTGGCGCGGGCAATTGCGGCCTTTGAGCCGGTGGTGGTTTGTGCCAGTGCCGAACAATTTGCACGTGCAACCGAGACATTGTGCACCCAGCCCACCAAACATCCGATTCGTGTGGTCGAAATCGCCAACGACGACGCGTGGTGCCGGGATACTGGGCCGACCTTTGTCGTCAATGGTGCCGAGGTACGTGGCATCGATTGGACATTCAACGCGTGGGGCGGGCAGCACGGCGGTCTCTATACGAGTTGGGATCGCGACGACGCCGTTGCCGGGAAAATTTTGGCAATGGAAAATCTTGCGCGTTATCGCACCGATGGGTTTGTGATGGAAGGCGGGGCAATCCATGTTGACGGCGAAGGCACGTTGCTCGTCACCGAGGCGTGTTTACTCAATGCCAATCGCAACCCACATCTTCGGCGTACGCAGATAGAGGCAATGTTGCGCGAATATCTTGCCGCCGAAAAAATCATCTGGCTTCCACGCGGCATTGTGAATGACGAAACGGATGAGCACGTCGACAATATGTGTTGCTTCTGTGCGCCGGGTGAGGTGCTGCTGGCCTGGACCGATGACCAAAATGATCCGCAATATGCGTTTTCGGTGGCCGCCCTCAAGGTGCTCGAAACAGCGGTTGACGCAAAGGCGAGGGTACTCAAGGTTCACAAACTGCCGCTGCCAGCGGTCATGCACGCCACTGCCGAGGAGCGCGCAACCGTTGCCGATGGTAGCGCCGTTGCAAGGATCACCGATGACCGTCTGGCCGGGTCGTACATCAATTTCTATCTGTGCAACGGTGGGGTAATCGTACCGAAATTTGACGACCCAAATGACGATGTCGCGGCACGCATTCTGGCCGAGCGATTCCCCGATCGGCGGGTGGTGCAAGTACCCGGCCGCGAAATCTTGTTAGGCGGCGGGAACATACACTGCATAACACAGCAGCAGCCTGCGGTCTTTCCAGCACAGCAGCAACCGACGCCGCGCAGCGGCGAAGGGATGTCTGCGGTCAACGTGCGGCAGCAGCAACCAAGGATGGGCTGAAAGCACGGTCGCAGTTCCGGCAGGTTGGCGCTTTTTGCCCGGAAAAGCGCGGCGCGCCTCGGAAATTGTCGGATTTCCATCGCATTCGTGATTTTTGCCGTCCCGACGCCGCCACGTCGCTGTCATTGGGATGGGGTGGTCGGCTAAAATAGCCGTCCATTCCACCTTCATTGTCACCGCTATGTCCGCCGCAGGTTCTATACAAAACGTCCCGTCCGTTTCTGAGATTCGCCAGGCATTTGTTAGCTTCTTTGAGTCCAAGGGCCATACCCACCTTGCCTCCAGCTCGCTGGTGCCGCACGACGATCCGACCCTGCTCTTTACCAACGCGGGTATGAACCAGTTCAAGGACGTATTTCTGGGCTACGAGAAACGCGACTATGTGAGGGCCGTGACATCGCAGCGTTGTGTACGCGCCGGCGGCAAACACAACGATTTGGAAAACGTCGGTTATACGGCCCGTCACCATACCTTTTTTGAAATGCTGGGCAACTTCAGCTTCGGTGATTACTTCAAGCGTGATGCCATCAAGTACGCATGGGAGCTGCTAACGGTCGCCTACAAGCTGCCGAAAGAAAAGCTGCTGGTCACGGTCTATGCGGATGACGACGAGGCCTACAATATCTGGGCTGACGAGATCGGTGTGCCGAAGGACAGAATCGTTCGCATCGGCGACAACAAAGGTGGCAAGTACGCCTCGGATAATTTCTGGATGATGGGTGATACGGGACCATGCGGCCCGTGCTCAGAAATCTTCTACGACCATGGTGCACACATCGCCGGTGGCCCGCCGGGATCACCCGAAGAAGACGGCGACCGCTTCATCGAGATCTGGAACCTGGTGTTTATGCAGTTCAACCGCGAGGTCAAAGACGGCCCGATGATTCCGCTGCCGAAGCCTTCGGTTGATACCGGCATGGGCTTGGAGCGTTTGTCGGCAGTGCTGCAGCACGTACACGCGAACTACGAAATTGATCTCTTCCAAGCGCTGATCAAAGCTGCTATGCGTGAAACGGGTGAGAAAGATGCTACCAACCCAAGCTTGCGTGTGATTGCGGATCACATCCGCGCCTGCGGCTTCTTGGTGTGTGACGGTGTCATTCCGGAAAACGCCGGGCGAGGTTATGTGCTGCGCCGAATTGCCCGCCGTGCGATGCGGCACGGCTACAAACTCGGCCAGAAAAAACCTTTCTTCTATAAGTTGGTTGACGATTTGGCGCTGGTCATGGGCGGGGCTTACCCCGAGATTGCCGAACACAAGCAGCGCGTGAAGGCGGTGCTCCGTCAAGAAGAGGAGCGATTTGGTGAGACGCTTGAGAACGGTATGTCGATTTTGGATGCCGCGCTGAGTGCCAATGCAAAGCACCTTGATGGTGAAACCGCGTTCAAGCTCTACGACACGTTTGGATTCCCGATTGATCTGACGGCGGACATTGGACGTGAGCGCGGTTTTGAAGTGGATATGGCCGGCTTCGACAAGGCGATGGCTGCGCAACAAGAGCGTTCAAGAGGCGCGGGCAAGTTCGCCGCCAAAGAAAAGCTCACGTATGACGGCGCGAAGACCAACTTCAAAGGTTACGACGTGATGGAGGCGACGGGTAGTATATTGGCGCTCTATCGTGAAGGTGTCGCCGTTAAAGAATTGAAGGCGGGTGAAGCGGGGGTGGTGGTACTTGATACCACACCGTTTTATGCCGAGTCCGGCGGGCAGGTGGGCGATGTTGGTGTGCTGGCAACGTCGAGCGCCACGTTCGAGGTTGGTGATACGCAAAAGGTTCAGGCGGATGTGTTTGGCCATCACGGCAAGATGGTGACTGGCGCATTGAAAGTTGGTGACAGCGTAAAAGCGAGTGTGAACCTAGATGTACGTGGTCGCACCATGCGGCACCATTCAGTCACCCACCTGATGCACAAAGCGTTACGCGAAGTACTTGGAAGCCACGTACAACAGAAGGGCTCATTGGTCGATGCGGATAAGACACGTTTTGACTTTGCACACAATGCACCGATGACTTCCGCCGAGATCGCGCAGATCGAAGCGATCGTAAACGCGGAGATTCTGCGTAACGACGCCACCAGTGCGAAGGTAATGGCATTGGAAGCGGCGCAGAAGACCGGTGCCATGATGTTGTTCGGCGAGAAATACGGCGACGAAGTGCGCGTGCTCGAAATTGGCTCGTCCAAAGAACTTTGTGGCGGCACACACGTGGGGCGGACTGGTGATATTGGACTATTTAAGATCGTTTCTGAAGGTGGTGTCGCGGCCGGTGTGCGGCGCGTTGAAGCGGTGGCGGGATCGGTCGCTTTCGACTACGTTCAGCAGATGAATCGCTCGATGGAAAATGCCGCAGCAATGTTGAAAGCGCAGCCGTCGGAACTCGAAATCAAGCTTAGCCAGACACTCGATCACGTGAAGTCGCTTGAGAAACAACTCGCGCAGCTCAAGTCAAAACTTGCAGCGTCAGCCGGTGACGATTTGCTCGGCCAAGCCAAGGAAGTGAACGGTACCAAGGTTCTCGCGGCAACGTTGGAAGGCATCGACGCAAAAGGCCTGCGCGAAACGATGGATCAACTAAAGTCGAAGTTGAAGTCCGGCGTGATTGTGCTGGCGGTTGCCGAAGGCGACAAAGTACA
>JBEILF010000132.1:0-6662 GCA_040379385.1 Burkholderiales bacterium
CGACGCGAGGCGCGCGCCTTCGAAGCGAGGATTCCGAAAGGTGCCACTAACGGACAACGCTTGCGCCTGCGTGGGCAGGGTGGCAAGGGTCTCAACGGCGGGCGCGATGGCGACCTTTACCTCAACATCAGTCTCAATCGACATGCGCTGTACCGGGTCGATGGCCACAACCTGTATCTGGATTTGCCGATTGCCCCGTGGGAAGCTGCGCTCGGGGCCGCCGTGACCGTGCCAACACTGGCCGGACCGGTCAATTTGAAAGTGCCGCCCAACACCAGTAGTGGTCAAAAATTGCGTCTTGCCAAGCGCGGACTACCGAGGCCGGGTGAGGCGGGCAACGAGGGCGATTTGTTTGCCATTGTCAACATTGTCATGCCCCAGATGCTGTCCGCACGCGAGACCGCATTATTCAAGGAGCTGGCAGAAAACAGCAAGTTTGAGCCGCGTCGGCACTTTAACGAGGAGATCACTCATGCAAACTGACCCTTCCGGCATCGTATGGCTAAGTGACTCACAACACGTATCGATCGATGACCTCGTTGAGCTCTCCGGCCTGAACGCCGACGAAATCGGCGAGCTGGTGGAAAGCGGTGCGCTAGAGCCGACCGACCCAAGCAACGTGCCTTGGACTTTCAGCGCCGAATGTGTCGTGACGGTACGACGGGCAACGCGGCTGCGCGACGAGCTTGAGCTCGACCCACATGCGGTGGCGGTGGCGCTGTCGCTGCTTGGGCAGATTCGCCAGCTTGAGTTGGAGGTTGCGCGTTTGCAGGCGCACCTGTCCCGCATTTGAAATTATCGGGGATTTAGACGGCTGGTAGTGCCTATCACCGAACTCGCGCGACGGAGTTGGCGGTGGATCTTACGAGTTGCTTTGGTTGACCGCAGTTAACGTCGAGTAGGCGCAATTGATTGTCAGGGATGAAACCCTAGCATTGGTGACGGTCTTGGGGCATGAACGCTTGGAAAGACCCGGTAATACTGGTGCGTAAGAGCCCTAGCGGGCGGTCTAAAGATTCATCCGGCCTCGCTGTAGAAAAAATGCGTATTCCGCTCTCAGGCGAAATCATGCCGGGGCTCGTGTGCTAAGCAACCTGCTGATTAAAATGGCTGTCTATACCGGTATCCATTAGGGGTCCCCGCAATCACAGCGTGCGGGGACTACGGATAGTTCTTTGCCGATTAAGCTGATAAGGTCAAAGTGCGCTTTGTTTTCGCATAAAACTGAATCTCAACTCGACGTCATGGCGCAACTCAATCTAACTAACCGGGAGAGTAATTTGAAGTGGATTTTTGGGGCCTTGATAGTGGCTACATTGGCGGGGTGTGCATCGCCGCAGGTGGTGTCCGTACGTAAACCTGGTGACGCAGACCTAAACTGCGCGCAGCTCAAGAACGAGTATGCAGATGCGCTCGATTTTGAAGCGAAAGCGCGAAAAGAACGCACCGTTACCGGTACAAACGTGGCTGCCGCGTTGTTATTCTGGCCAGGTTTAGTCGGGACATACGCAAACACGGAAGAAGCGATCAACGCGGCAAAGAAGCGTCAAGAATTGCTGAAAGAGCTTGCTACAGCAAAAAAGTGTAAGTCAATCGTATAAACAAGGCGGGCGCCTAGGGCGCCCGCTTCTGTTCCAGCCGTTTTTGATGCTCTACCGTTGAATCGGCACGTAGCTCACAGGACTCGTTCCGCCGTTGACGGTGGATGTAACTTGGCCTCCAGCCCCCATCAACCAAATTGTTATAACGCCGTCTGACGGGCGCCGCCAAGCAATATCGTTGATTCCGTCGCCGTTAACATCTGCTGACGACAAGAATTCCCAAGATGAGTCCATGGTCTGTGAAAGGCGAGTCACCGTTCTCGGTATGGTGATTGAACTTGAGGTACACGACGCATTGGGGTCGTCGGGCGCGCCGGTATAAGGCGGCAAAGAAATGCCTCTCGCATCGAGTTGTACAAGTTGGACTTGTCCAGATGAATTTCGGGCCAGAATTTCGCCCTTTCCGGTACCGGAAAAACTACCAAGCGCCTGTGCGGTATAACCCGCGTCAAGCGCACCGCCAGAAAGGTTTGCGCACGTTCGATTTGCGGTGGCCATTAAGGCGCGAATCTGCAAATCTGGGCTGATGTATATCATGTCGGCGGCACCGTCACCGTTGAGATCGGTAGCACCCAGCAACGTCCAGCTTAGGGGCGCACCCCCACGTTTGCGTACCTGGGTAACACCGTTGCCGTCCGTGAACCAAATGTATGACACACCCGTGTCATTCGGGCTTGCGCCAATACCCGTAAACCGCCAAACAATGTCACCCCGTCCGTCGCCATCAAGGTCGCCAACGGCATCGACACGCCACGCGGTACGCACATTACGCAGCACTTTTGGAATGCCGGCGTTAAACGCGCTCCATACTCGCGCCTCACCAACATCACCTTGTGCGGTATTCAGCATGATCAGATCCGACCGGCCTTTGCTGTCCAGGTCAACCGCGCCCATGACCGCATAGTTCGGGCCGGGATCCGCTATTTGCGTCCAGCTGACTTGCTGACCATTCAGCTTCGCGGCCCAGAGGCCACCTTCCAATGAGCGCACAACAATTTCGCCACGCCCATCGCCGTCGATGTCGACGCCACCGCGCTTTAGTAACGACGAGGCAGCTGTTGCGTTGCTCAGCGTAAATTCTGCGCGGATGTCATCAATGTAAAAAGCCGTGATTGCACCACTATCCGTACGAGCGCTCACCTCAAAACGAAGTGTTTTTCCTTTGAACGCTGCGACCTGTTCAGGGGTGGCAACGTAGTCTGGGCTCTTCTGCCATTCGTTGGATGCGTCTAAGTTTGAAACTGAGTCCAGCTCCTCGAAATTTCCCGTTTCCGGATCGACGATGCGCGCAGTTGCGAAATCGACTGCAGTGTTGCTGGTCTTGTCAGTCCTTATTCGGTACCAAAAATTCAGCACGGCGCCAGTCGCATTTGCCGGAATATTGACCAACTGGCTCAGCGTGTCATTGGCATTTCGATAGCCGCCAAGACGAGCGTAAGAGCTGCCGCTTTTGGCCGGAACGAGCGGGTCAGCTCCGATGAGATCGAAGCCGCCGCTCGACGTTTGCGTCCAGAAGGCGGGGCCTTGCTCAAAGTCGGGATTTTGAATAACACCGGCAGTGTTACTAATCGCAGGTGTAACCGCTGGCGCAGCTTGGTTGATCGAAACAGTCTGTCCTGCAACCGTAACGGTACCGGCGCGGGCAGCGCCGCTCGAGTTTTCGTCTACAGCGACGATAAATGAGCCACTCCCTAAGTCACCAGATACGCTTCCGACCGTAAGCCAAGACGAGGTAGTGGTTGCTGTCCACGGACATCCAAATTGGGGATTCGTTGTCACGGTGAACAAGGCTGACGAAATGCCGCTTGTGACACTGCGCGTCGCTGGTGTCACCGAATAGGTACAACTGGATCCACCCGTCACTGTGGCGAAGTCTTCGAGGAGAAAGCTGGTTGAATTGCTTGCGTCCGTTGACGCGGTCAGGACCAACCTTACTGTCTGCCCCTTGAACGGTGTCAGATCGAATGCTGGCGTCTTCTGCCAAATGCTCGAAAAATCAAGATTCGAAAATGTTCTAAATGCCGCAAGCCTGGAAGTGCCCGAAGAATTCCAGAGTTCCACCTTTAAGGTGTCAACCGCACCTGTAGAAGCCGGTTCGGCGGTTGAAATCTTGTACCAAAAATTTACGTTAACGGTTGCGCTGGCGGAGGGAACCGTAAACGTTTGGAACAGAACATCGTTCGCATTGTTGGAGCCACCGAGCCGCGCGTGCCATCCGCCGGATAGGGCGTCTCGCGGCGAATTGAAGATTAGCGCTCCGGTCGCGCTCTGCTCGCTCCACACGCTGCGTCCCTGTTCGAAGCCGCTATTAGCGATTCCAACGGAAACCGTGCCCGCTGCTTTTTGCGTGACAGTGAACAGCTCTCGCCCGATTGTCAGTGTCGCGGTGCGGTCGGTCGAGGAAGTGTTTGCCGCGGCAGCGTAGGTAATTGTTGCCCTCCCGCTGCCGCTCGACGGAGACACCGTAAGCCAAGACGCACTACTTACCGCGGTCCAGCCGCAAGTCGAACTAGCGTCTACCCCTAATGACCCCTGCTGAGCAATTGATGTGATGCTTTGTGATTGTAGCGATAACGAGTACGAGCATGTCGCTGATTGGGTTAGGCGCACAGTTTGGCCATTGATAATCAAGTCTGCAGTTCGCGAGGAGGCAAAACTGTTAGGCGCAACATTAAACGTCAATGTTCCAGAGCCCGTGCGGGATGTGGGCGAGGTAAACGTCACCCAGGCATCGGCACCAACCCAGGCGTTTGAGGGAGCCACACTCCAATTGCACGAAGGCGCGGTAGAAACAGAAAGGCTGCTGCCACCGCCCCATTTTGTGTAGGAGAAAGAAGAGCTAGAAAGGCTGTAGGTGCATGCAACAGTACCAGCCTGGCTGATGCTAAACAACTTTCCGCCAACAGAAATAGAACCGCTGCGAGAAGAACTAGAGGTGTTTGGGGCAACCGTGAACGTTAGGGTTCGCGAACCCGTGCCGCTTGCTGGGGCGACCGAGATCCATGAAACGCTGCTGCTCGCGGAGAAAGCGCAGGTGGGGCCCGCCGTTAGGTTTATGCTCGATGACGCGCCGGCAGCGGGCGCTGAAAAAGAAGAACTGGCTAACTCAAATGAGCAAACTTTGGGTTGGATCCCGAGATAGACGTCGTGCTTCTGGGGCAAATATTCTAAAATGGGCTTGGAGACGTCATAAAAGCGATCCTGAGCTCCGCCCCAACCCATATTGATCTCTAGAGATTTTATTCCGTTGACCACTTGGTAGCCTTTGATCAGGACCTGATGGCCACCTCTGGGTGATTCGACTCCCATCAATACTGGGCGCGGAGGATTTGCATCAAGTTCTGCTTGAATTGAAGAAAAAAACTTGGCTTCCCCTTCAGTGGCAAGCGCCAGCAATCGTCCTTGCGTATAGCCAAATTTTCGAGAAAGCGCGTCGACGATTGTTTGAGTCGACGCGGCTGACCCTTTTTTTCCCGTGCCGCCGCAGCCGTATTCCATGTCCGAGGCAAAGCCGACGTGCCGCATGAGCGTTGCCACTGCGTCAATTTGGTTAACGGATGCGGTGACGATAGTGTTCCCTTTAGGATCTTGTGTTTCCAACCCGTCCGGCATGTTCGCCCAGTCAAACGCGACATCGTGGCTGAGGGACTGGGTGGTTCCATTCACCGTAATCGACGAAGAACTCGTTCCGCGTGCGGGCCAGTCCCAATACTTCATGATCTGCGCGACTGCAGTGGCTACACAGCCAGTAACCGCGTGCTCGCAGATATCTGGCTTGCCTTTGCTATCGACACTCATCTTCGGCGTAAACTTATTGTAGGTATACGACGGCCCATCAGAATTGCCTTGGTTCCATTTCGTCGTGAACTTCGCGAGACTCAGCTTAGCCACTACATTCGTCGAGTCCTTCTGGAACACATCGTTTGAATAAGCGGTAGGCTGCAATGGGACAAAAAGCTCGGGCGAAACGTTTAGAAAGCGCCACGCCTGACCAATATCCGAATCTTCACGGAGGTCCCTCCAAGAAGATTCTCCACTTGTTTGTTCTAGCTCAACGCGCTCTCGGACAGTTGCAGTTTGGCGCCCGAACACCTCTGGCATGATCCACGACTCTGGCGAGTGGGGCTTGGCAACATCTTCTGGCTTGAACGTACCGGTGGGTCCGTAGAATGGAACCGGCGGCAGGTCATCATCTTGCGCGATTAACAGAAATCCGCCTGGGGCCACCGTAACCAAGTACCCAATCTTCGCTCCCTCGAATTCGATCGGACGAACACTTGCAATTTGTGCGCTTGACGCGCCGCCCCAATCACCATGTAACACAATGTGTTGGGTAATCTGATTGCGCGCCACGCGAAGCGCAGTGGCTTCATCGATTGGGGCAGCGGCAGCGACCATGCTAAATAATGCGAATACCAGCGACAACATTGTGAGTTGCGCGCTACGAAGGAAACTTGGTAGTGTTTTCATAGGGAACGAGAAGTAGGGAAATGTAAGGCACGACGGAACCCTGCACAATCTGTGCAGGAAACGATCGGGACGCTGGGGATCAGCAATCGGATCTAGTTCTTGCTTTAGCATATTCGCAGCGTAGTGATGAAGCCGTGAGTGGGAACACTAGAACAAAACTTCACTTAACACGGATTGATGTACGACCCCTTGTGCGCTACGCGGGCTCGGGGCATGGACGCGGTGATGCATGTGCATGTGTTAGCCGAGTGGCAGCGATTTGAACAGGTTCTGATCGCACCGCGAAGTAACGACACACTATTGTACCTCTTGGCGGGAGAGTGCGGGGGCGGCCTCAGGTTTGATCCGTTCGGCACTTGAGTTTTTCTGGGCTCTCACGAAACCGAGTGCGGCCATACCTACCTCTGCGCCGGTTCGCAACCCAAGTTTCTGCTTGATACTGGCCCGATGCGACGCGAGGCGCGCGCCTTCGAAGCGAGGATTCCGAAAGGTGCCACTAACGGACAACGCTTGCGCCTGCGTGGGCAGGGTGGCAAGGGTCTCAACGGCGGGCGCGATGGCGACCTTTACCTCAACATCAGTCTCAATCGA
>JBEILF010000133.1:0-6654 GCA_040379385.1 Burkholderiales bacterium
ACAACTTCAAGCCACCAGTGGCTTGATCTTTGATGTGTTTGCAAAATGGGATCATGACAATCCGTTGCTCGCGCAATCGACGCGCGAAGTGCTGGAGCGCGAGCTGGAGTTTCAGCGCCTGCAAGATGTGCTGGAAGCGATGCGTCATCAACGAATGACCATCATTCGTTCGGATCGGCCGACACCGTTTGCCTTCCCGTTGATGGTCGCACGCCTGCGCGAAAAACTCAGCACCGAAAGTCTCACGGATCGTATCGCACGGATGCAGGCCGTGTTCGAGAAGGTTGGGTAGTGAAGATGATGCCCATTGAGGTTGCGGGTGAGTCGCTTAGCTTGCATCCGGAAAAGGCGGTGTTTTGGCCGCACGAATCGACGTTATTTGTTGCCGACATTCACTTTGGCAAAGTCGCCGCCTTTCGCGCCGCCGGGTTACCATTACCGCCCGGGTCGACCTCGGCGGCGTTACGTCGGCTTGATCGTGTGATTGCCGATACCAGCGCACAGCGCATCGTGTTTCTCGGTGATTTTTTGCACAATCGCGATGCACGTGCCGAGCAGACGCTTACCTGCTTTGCCCAATGGCGTTCCGAGCGTGCGGCGCTTGATATCACCTTGGTGCGTGGTAACCACGATGCTAAGGCCGGGGATCCGCCCGGCGATTGGCGAATCGATTGTATGGATGAGGGCGAACTGGTCGGGCCGTTTTGTCTGGCACATCATCCCGAGCCTGATAAACGAGGCTACGTACTTGCGGGACATATTCATCCGGCGATCCGCCTGCAAGGTCGGGCGAGCGACGGCTTGCGCTTGCCGTGTTTCTGGTTCGGCCAGTCGGTGGCGGTGTTGCCGGCCTTCGGTGAGTTCACCGGGACCTACACCGTGAAGCCGAAGGCGGGAGATCGGGTGTTTGTGACAGCGGATGGGCGGGTGGTTGAAGTGTCAGGCCTGATCGGGCGGTAGTGAAACAACCAATTTCGGCTTGGTCGGTCAGGATAGAATCGGCGAGGAGAAATGCCGCAAGGAAATCATTTGAAGATAGTCACTCAGTATTGGGAAGCACAGTCATGAATACCACTACACGTTTCCTCGGCACCTCGGCGGTCTGTGATGTCACGCGCTAAACATCTAAAGTTGTTGTTTCAAAGCGTCGTGATCTGGGCACTGTTTTGGATTGGCGGACTTCCCGACTACTACCAACAATATTCGACTAAAACGTTGGGGGTCGCGTGTACGATTCTCTCGGTGTTGATTTCGCTCGCGGCGCTTCGCATCCTCTTGCGCAGCAAACCCGAGAATCGCGCCCGACGTGCGTTCTGGTGTTCGTTGTATTACACGGTTACCTTTGGCGTGCTCGATTACCTGTACTGTGGCTTGTACCTGGGTTACGGTGCCGGTTATCTCGAGCGGTACTGGTACTTGACTGTGTTTTACGTGACGCCTTGGCTAACGTTTATTCCAACGGCGCGGCTGCTTCAGGCAAGGCTTCATTCTTCGACCTAGAGCTACCGACTTTCAGAGAGTGATATGTCCAAGATCGACAGTGTGATTATTCCGCCGCTTATTGGCGCTAGCGATGCACCACCCTTTGGCTTGCCATGCTCGGATGGTGTTCGGCGGGGAGCGGTCGGCCGTAGTTTGACTTCAAGCGCGCCCCGAGAGTTTTTTAACATGCTCGCGTCCATCAACCAGTCGCCGCAGACTCAATGGCGCGAGGTCCCGATATGGTGAAGTCGGTCAAGTTTTGGATTTTTGTCGTTGTCATCGCCTTTGGCGTTTCGCAGTGCGCAAGCAAACGCTCAGCTGAAAACCGTCTTCTGCGGGCATCACCGATTGTCGTGGCACCGCAACAGGGCGGTACCAGTCAGAACAGTTTTGCGCACAGCGGCTATCGTATTCAGCCGGTCGCAAGTTACGAAATTCGCGCGCTGGTGTTGTCGATTGAATCATATCGATTTGGTCGCGAAGCGGATCTATCGCCCTTGGACTTCGCGCTCGGCTGGGGGCCGATGTCAGACCCAGCCGTGCTGCAAGAGCTTGAAATTTCGCAGGGCAATCGTTGGTATCAATACCGCTGGAAAGGTAATCCGCCGATTGAGCCCGCCCAGATTGCGAAACACTCCGCCAACACGCACTTGATTCCGGCGAACGACGATGTTCGGCGCACGCTCGCCAAAGTGGAGAAGGGGAGCGTGGTGCGTTTAGCTGGATCGCTGGTTAACGTCGAACATCCAGACGGCTGGCGCTGGCGTTCTTCGACCTCGCGTGACGATACCGGCGGCGGGTCGTGCGAGCTGTTGTGGGTGACTGAGGCTACCGTCGAGTAAAGTCCAGTATGGACGGGCTGTTTAGGACATTTTTGCCTGAAGCAGCCCGTGGAGCAGCCCGTGGAATGCGCATGTTGACCAGACATATCCGGGAGTTTGTCATACCCAAATTCCCACCCACGCAGCTGCAATCATCAGCCCTAGGCCGGGAATGATGCGGCGCGCATAGGGCCATCCGCCGGCGGTTACTGCGAGAATGGCCTTGACCAAGGTATTGGCGCTAAGACCGGTCAGAATGGCGACCATCGCCACGGGCGCGGTTATTTTGCCCCCCAGTTGCAATGATGCCGACGCCACCGCAGCCGCGTGCGCATCCGCCAAGCCGGAAACAAATATGGCAAACATCACGCCAGCATCGCCGGTCCAGGCGTTAAGCGCCGCAGAGATCACCGATACTGCGCCGGTCAGTCCGGCAAATCCAAGTGCAGTGAGTAGATCAAACGCGCGACCGCTGCTGGTATGAGCAGCTAATGGCGTTTGCATGGCCTGCCAAGTGAACCAGCCGGCGTAAATGCCGGCGGCGGCACCGGCAAATAGCAGCGGCTTGATCATCAATAGCAGTAGCGATGGCGCCAGAAAGGCGAGCACTGCGGCTAATTGCAGAATGGTTGCGACCGACGACAGCACCGCGCCCGCCACCAGCCCCGACATCAGCGCGGGCTCTTCACGAGTGCGGCGTCCCATGGCGTGAATCGTCGCCGAACTGGAAATGAATCCCGCCGCCAATCCCGCAACAGGCAGGCCAAAACGCGGCCCTAGCAGCCGAAGGGCAACGTACCCCATTGCGCTGATTAGCATCACCAACACGACAATGCCGGTCAGGGTGCGCGGATTGATTGCGCCGAATGGACCAACAAATCGATCCGGCGCAAGCGGCAGCGCAATTAGTACCACTGCGGCGAAAAGTAGCGCGTCGTGCAATTCATGTTCACTGAGCACACCTCGCACAAAATGGTGGATTCGATCCCTTGCTGCCAGCAAACCCGCAAGGGCTACGCCCAGCGCGGCGGCAAACAACGGCTGCCTTGCGGCCAGACCACCAATCAGACAGGTCAGGATCAGCGCGATCTCGGTGGTAATGCCCGGGTCGTCGGTTGGTGCGCGACGGTAGGCGACCAAGGTAAATGCACCGATGAGCAGCGTCACTACTGCCATCAAAAGCACATCGCCCAGCAGCATCGCTACCGCGCCGGCGAAGGCCACCACGGCAAACGTGCGAATACCAGCTGGGCTTCGATTTGGCCCACTACCTTTGCGACGCTCACGCTCCGCACCGATCAACAGGCCTATGCCGAGCGCGACACAGACTGAGAGCAACGATTGTGCATCAAGTACAGCTGTCATTCATCCCTCCGCAAACAGAACCGACCAGACGGCCCGAAAGGTACGGACCTGAGCAAAAAATTCGTGCGAGACATCAGCGTATAAACGCCGATGCCCGCGGCCAAGCTGGGTTGCGTGATTTGGCGTGTGCGCCTACGCTTGATCAGAGCGCAAGCCGGTTAAAAGCCGAACCAGCAAAATGAACCGCGCGATTACGCATATCATCAAATTGCTCAGGCAATTGGCGATATTCGTATTTTGGCATCGTATATGCTTCCACCTAGGTCGGTAAATGACAATCGCCTGATGCAGGTCAACGTTGGGCACGGCAAGCTGCGCCAGACTGCAAACGTCCATTAGACTATCCAACGCTATCGCTGTTGTGGAACGAGGCCATGTTTGAATCCGCCGAGATCGGTCGCAGGCAAAGAAAAGCCGAGTTTGTTGGTGTGTGTGGGCTGGCTGTGCGCGAATCATCGACCGGCGAGGAACGCGCGCAACTCTGTCTATGGCGGTTCTGGCGGCATGTTGCACAGCACGGCTATGCCGTCGCTGTTGACTGTTCGCGGCGTGGCCGCGTGTCGGTTTAGCGGCTCGAAAGATGCTGTCATGAACTCGACTGAACGTCTTTCGTGCCCTCAAAGCACACACTCTGATTGCACGATATCAGTCGGCCAGACCAATCTGATCCAACTCGCAAAATGTCGCTACCGAATATGAAAATCGACGCCAACTGTGAAATTGAGCTGAAGCTGGCGATTGCGCCCGGCGACGTCGGCGCGCTGCGCCAATCGGCATTGCTGCGTGAAAAACGCATCAGCGGCCCCGCGCGGCGCAAGGTATTCAACGTTTACTTTGACACCGCCGAGCATACTCTTCGACAAAACGGGATGGCGTTGCGCTTACGCCGGTCAGGTGGCCAGTGGTCGCAGACGCTCAAGACTGCCGGTGTGGCAAGTGGTGCACTATCCGCACGCGGCGAATGGCAGGCGGTGCTGCCTGGCCCGCAGCTGGATCTTTCGCTGCTTCGCGAGACGCCGCTTGCCGAGCTCGCTGGAAGAGATCGTTTGCACCTTACGCTGATGCCGGTCTTCACCACGGTGTTCAACCGCACCGTCTGGCTGATTGAGCTTTCGCCCGGTCAGCGGGTCGAGATTGCCCTCGATCAGGGCACTGTTAGATGTGGTGAGAAGTCGTTGGTGATTTCGGAAGTCGAGATCGAGCTGGTTGAGGGGAAACCAGTCGCCGTATTTGATGCCGCCGAGAGTTTGCTCGAACATACCGCCTTGCGACCGGATAACGCGAGTAAAGCCAGCCGTGGTTATCAACTGTTGAATGCGCCTCCTCTGGCACCGGCTTATGCGACCCCGGTCAAACTCAAACGCAAATGGCGCGTGGATCAGGCGATGCAAGTGATTGTTTCAGCCTGCCTCGCCCACTTTGCCGCAAATGTCGACGGTGCGCTTACAACCGATGATGCCGAGTACATCCATCAAATGCGCGTGGCATTACGGCGTTTGCGCTCCGCCATTCGTTTGTTCTGTCCGGTCGATGCGGAGTACATCGGTGGCGAGTTGCGATGGTTGACGAATGTGCTGGGCCAGGCGCGTGACTGGGATGTGCTGGTGGCCAATACGTTGCCATTACTCATCGACGGTTACGCGGAGGCTGATGCCGCCGACGCGGTGATGCGGTCGGCAAGAGAAAGCCGAGACATAGCTCGTGCCGCAGTGCGCGTGGCTTTGCGATCTAGACGCTACGCACGGTTACACCTCGCGCTCGGTCGCTTGGCCAGCGTGCCTGGCACGTTCACCCGGCTGACAAGCGAGGTGCCCACAGCGGACGATGCACAACGCGATCTTGGCAGCAAGCCCCCGCGCGACAGGCGAGCGCTCTGTATTGCTGGGTTTGCCGCTGCCGAAATTCGCCGCCGCCGCCATCACCTGCTACGCCGCGCCGCTGCAATGACACAATTGTCGCCAGTTGAGCTACACAGGGTACGCATTGATGCCAAACGGTTGCGCTATACCATCGACCATGTTGCCAGCCTGTTTGACGACAAACGCATCAAACAGCATGTAAACACGCTTGCACGGCTACAGGATTTGCTCGGCACGGCGAACGACGCCGTTGTGGCGTCCGCGCTGATAAAAAATATTGCGCCAACTGAACGATTCATGCATTTTGCCGACGGCTGGCTTTCGGCAATCAGGCACATTGAATTGGCCGAAATCGAGCGGCATATTCGTGACTTGAAAGGTCTTAAGCCACTGCGGGCGCAATCGAGCAAACGCTGGCAGAAAAAAACGGCATGACCATTCGGCACACGTAGCGTCACTTCTGTATCGACTCAATCATCAGGTGTCCCATGAAATACAAAGACTACTATGAAATCCTTGGTTTGAAGCGGGATGCGTCCGAAGACGACATCAAGAAGGCCTATCGCCGACTCGCGCGTAAATATCATCCGGATGTTTCCAAGGAGTCCGAGGGCGAAGCCAAGTTCAAGGACGTATCGGAAGCTTATCAAACGCTCAAAGACAAAGAAAAACGGGCTGCCTATGACCAGTTGGGAAGCCACCGGCCCGGCGAAGAATTTGCGCCCTCTCAAGATTGGGCGGAGGCGTTCAACACCCACTTCAACGGCGGTGAAAGCTCATTTGAAGGTGCCGACCTGTCGGACTTGTTTGCACATTTCGCGCGACATCGCGCGGGCAATGCGGCAAGTGGTAGGCAAGGCGCTGCGTTGCCGATCGCAGGTCAGGACTTCGAGGTCGCGGTGACCATTTCCCTGGAAGAGGCATTTCGTGGCACCCAGGTAGCGCTGAAGCTGGATGTACCGGTGCATGATCAACATGGCCGGATACGACGCGAGGCGCGCGCCTTCGAAGCGAGGATTCCGAAAGGTGCCACTAACGGACAACGCTTGCGCCTGCGTGGGCAGGGTGGCAAGGGTCTCAACGGCGGGCGCGATGGCGACCTTTACCTCAACATCAGTCTCAATCGA
>JBEILF010000134.1:0-6650 GCA_040379385.1 Burkholderiales bacterium
CCGCATTCTAGAAAGCCCATCTAATATGTCCCATGTCTCACCGTCTGCATTACAAACCACCATCGATGGAGCCTGGGAACTGCGTGCCGGTTTCTCGCCTGCCAGCCACCCGGCAGACGTTCGGGAAGCGGTCGATCACGTCATCAGCGACTTGAACGCCGGTCGCCTGCGGGTTGCGGAAAAACTTGGTGGCGAATGGGTCACACACCAGTGGATAAAAAAAGCCGTGCTGCTGTCATTCCGACTCAAGGATAACGCTCGCATCGAAGCGGGCGATCTCGGCTTCTTCGATAAGGTGGATACAAAGTTTGCCAAGCTTGATGACGCGGCAATGCGCGCAACGGGCGTACGTGTGGTGCCGCCTGCGGTCGCACGACGCGGCTCATTCATCGGCAAGAATGTGGTGCTCATGCCGTCGTATGTCAACATCGGCGCGTACGTTGACGAGGGCACCATGGTCGACACATGGGCGACCGTCGGTTCGTGCGCCCAAATCGGCAAGAATGTGCACCTCAGCGGGGGCGTTGGCATCGGCGGCGTGTTAGAGCCACTCCAAGCAAACCCGACCATCATTGAAGACAACTGCTTCATTGGTGCACGCTCGGAGGTGGTCGAAGGCGTCATTGTTGGCGAGGGCTCGGTGATATCAATGGGCGTGTACATCGGCCAATCGACCAAAATCTACAACCGGGACCGCGGCGAAGTTTCGTACGGGAAGGTGCCGCCATTCTCGGTCGTCGTTTCAGGCAGCTTACCGTCCGCAGATGGCAAGTACAGTCTCTACTGCGCGGTGATCGTGAAGACGGTTGACGCCAAAACGCGTGCAAAAACTGGTATCAACGAACTCTTACGCGCATAGCACGAATCAACCTATCGACACCGAACAGCGGGGACAACCATGACGATTCTGGAAAAACTGTTTCGGCTAGTGACTGAAAAGAATGCGTTGGATATGTTTGTTTCCGCTGACGCGCCAAGCAATTTGAAGGTCAACGGTACCGCGATGCCGGTCAACGCCGAAGTATTGTCGGCATAGGATGCTAAACGCATTTGAAATTCTCAAGCCACATTAAATCGAAAAATTTGAAAAAGAACTTGAGCTAGACCTCTCGTTTCCCATCGAGGGGACTGGGAACTTCCGCGTCAACATGACGCATCAGAAATCTTCTGTGGCTGCTGTCGTGCGTTATATCTCAACAGATGTTCCCGCGTTCGATTCACTCGGCGTGCCGAATGTACTGAAACAAGTCATCATGGAAAAACGCGGACTGATCCTAGTTGTGGGCGCGCCTGGTTAGGCTAAATCCACCACATTGGCCGCAATCATGTATGCCTTGTCAGGCCACCTATGTCTGGCTGCACCTCACGCGAACAACCGCTACCACGCGCTAAACCGGATCGCCAATTTCTTCCCGCTAGCCTGAACATTTCATGGCGGCGCGTTCGAAAGCGGGCGAGTGGGCGAGTGGGCGAGCGATTTTTTGCCTGATCGACCGAAGCATAGCGGGCTATGCTTCGGCAGGAAAGCGAAAAATTGCCGTCCACGAGGGACTGGCAAACACCGATTCCGCAACCAACCTATCGTTGCTGGTTGGCAATAGCGGAATGGTCGAAGCTGGCATGAGTGATCTTCCCTCCAAGCCGGGCTCGGGCGGCCCGAACTTTAGCGAGTTCAAGATAAGCTGAGAAACTCGTTATTCGGCGGCGGTTTCCAAGCGTTTTCACTTGGAAACGCCCGCCGGCAGGGCACTCTAGTAACTGCGTTTATAGTAGCGGCCACCGACCCAAACGCCGTATGGTCGAGGTGCCCAGTTGCTGTAGCCCCACCCCCAATAACCACGCCCATAGAACCAAGCGTCTTGCAGGGCCTCGCGGCGGCCTTGCCGTTCCGCCATCTTCAACTGGCCATTTTGCATAAAGTCGAGCACGGCGTCGGGCACCCCTTCACGCGAGAGTTTGGCGTACTGCGACGCCGTCACATCGAACACCGTGTTGGAGTCCTGCATCGCCTTGATGATGGTCTGGGCGTCCTTGCCGTCTTTGGCGAGTGACACCAGCTGCTCGAGCTGCATGGGCTCGCGTTCAGGCCCAGCTAGGCCGGCACACCCCGCCAAACCCATCGCGGCAGAGACCAAAAAAACAATTCCGAGTAAACTACGCTTCATGATGCACCTCCTCAATTCATCTACAAATATCCGCTCGCGCTTTAGGTCGCCCCTCTGGGTAACGGTGAAACGACGCGGGTCACACTCCGTTTAATTCTGCGCGCTCGATTGTAGCGCGGCAGAAGGTTAAGTGTCGCCTCAGTCTGTTACCAATTCCGTCTCGTTACGCCAGACGACATGCTGAGTCCGACACCTGTTGGTCAACACAGTACTGTACGGCATCATCCGCAACCATGCGGCCCTGATAAGTCAATGATGGAGAACATAATGGATTTTTTTGAAAACCCGATGGGCACAGACGGCTTTGAGTTCGTCGAATATACAGCCCCCGACACCAAGGCGCTTGGTCGACTATTTGAACAAATGGGTTTTGTGGCGGTGGCAAAACATCGTTCAAAGAACGTCTTGCTCTACAAACAGGGCGACATCCAATTTATTGTGAATGCCGAGCCGGACAGCTTTGCGCAGTCTTTTGCAAGGGTACATGGGCCGTCGGCATGTGCCTTTGGCATCCGAGTAAAGGATGCCGCCTATGCATTCAAACGCGCCGTCGAGCTTGGCGCAAAGCCCTATGAGGGTCCGGTCGGCCCGATGGAGTTGAATATTCCCGCGCTACAGGGCATCGGCGGCTCACTGCTCTATTTGATCGACCGTTATGGCACGCGCACCATTTATGACGTCGACTTTCTGCCATTGCCAGGCGTTGATCAACACCCGGTTGGCGTTGGTCTCGAATATGTTGACCATCTGACTCATAACGTCTACGTCGGTCGCATGGACACATGGGCACAATTCTATGAAAAGCTGTTCAACTTCCGCGAAATACGTTACTTCGATATCAAAGGCAAGAAGACTGGGTTGACCTCGCGCGCACTGACCAGCCCCTGCGGCAAAATTCGTATCCCGATCAACGAGCCATCAGATCAGAAGTCGCAGATTCAAGAATATCTTGATGCTTACAATGGCGAGGGCATCCAGCATATCGCCCTTTCATGCAAGGATATCTACAACACCGTTGAGGCGCTACGTTCTCACGGTGTGAAGTTTCTCGATACCCCCGATGCCTACTACTCGTTGGTCGATAAACGCGTCAAAAATCACGGTGAAGATTTGGAACGCTTGAAGAAAAATCGCATCCTGATCGACGGCGAGGGACTCGACCGAGAGTCCCATGAAGACAAGTTGCTACAAATCTTCACCGAGACGGCGATTGGTCCGATTTTCTTCGAGATCATTCAGCGCAAGGGTAATGATGGTTTTGGCGAAGGAAACTTCAAGGCTCTATTTGAGGCCATTGAGGCTGACCAGATCGCGCGTGGAGTGCTCTGATGGAAGCAGTGGGCGCGCCAAACCGATACATGTCTGGCTTCGGTAATGAATTCTCCACCGAGGCAATCGCCGGCGCACTTCCCGTCGGACGTAACTCTCCGCAGCAGCCGGCGTTCGGCCTGTACCCCGAGCAGGTTTCGGGAAGCGCGTTTACCGTGCCACGCGACCACAATCTGCGCTCTTGGCAATATCGTTTGCGTCCATCAGCCGAACACGGCTCGTACCATCAGATTCCAAACGGCATGATCCGCACTGCACCATGCCATGAAGTCTCGACATCACCTAATCGTCTGCGCTGGAATCCCATCTCTTCGCCAGCTGCGCCGACTGATTTTGTAGACGGCCTAATGACGATTAGCACCAACGGTAGCGCGCACAGCCAGCATGGCATTGCCGTGCACCTGTATGCCGCCAACATCAGCATGCGTCGCTGCTTTTGCAACGCCGACGGTGAGTTGCTGATCGTGCCGCAAGACGGCGCGCTGTGTGTGAAGACGGAGTTTGGTGTGATTGATCTTGTCCCTGGCGAAATCGCGGTGGTGCCGCGTGGCATCAAGTTTCGTGTCGAATGCGTGGTGCCCGTCCGTGGTTATGTCTGCGAAAACTATGGTCAGCCGTTTCGCCTGCCGGATCTCGGTCCGATCGGCGCGAACGGGCTCGCCAACACGCGCGACTTTCTAACGCCTACAGCGTGGTTTGAAGATATCGCAGGCCAGACCGAGGTGGTGACCAAGTTTGGTGGCAATCTCTGGTCTTACAAAACAGCAGGGTCGCCGCTAAATGTCGTTGCGTGGCACGGTACTTACGCACCCTATAAATACGACTTGGCTAATTTCAACGCCATCAATAGCGTCTCATTCGATCACTGCGACCCGTCAATTTTCACGGTGCTGACCTCGCCATCGGAATTCGCTGGTACTGCTAACGTGGACTTTGTGGTGTTCCCGCCGCGCTGGATCGTTGCCGAGAACACGTTTCGACCACCCTGGTTCCACCGCAACGTGATGAGTGAATACATGGGACTCATCCACGGCAAATACGACGCCAAGGCCGACGGCTTCTTGCCCGGTGGTGGCTCACTGCACAATTGCTTCTCGGCGCACGGCCCGGACCTGGCAACCTATCACCGCGCCAGCATTGAGGAGCTTCACCCCGTATATCAAGCTAACACCCTCGCGTTCATGTTTGAGAGCCGTTACCTGTTTGAACCCACCGCGTTTGCGATGTCCACTCCCGCGCTCCAAGCAGACTATGATGACGCGTGGAACGGATTTGACTCTGCAAAGGTAAACCCATGAAATTTGCCACGCTAAAGCATCCGACCAAACGCGACGGCGTTCTGCACCTTGTCGAGCAAAAACTAAGACGCGCCATTGACGTCTCCGATATTGCGCCGACACTGCAATACGCACTCGAACACTGGACAAGCCTCGAGGGAAAGTTACTCGACGAATCCGAGTCACTCGAATGCGGCACGGATCGGCCGAGTATCGATTTTGCCGCCGACCTTGAGGCGGGCCAGGTCGCCGCACCGCTGCCCCGTACCTATCAGTGGCTCGACGGCTCTGCCTATTTGTCACACGTAGAGCGAGTCCGTCGCGCGCGCGGCGACAAGGTGCCAGAAAGTTTTTTTCGTGACCCCCTGATGTATCAGGGAGGCGGTGACGCCATGATGGGCCCACGCGACAATTTGGAGTGTCTTTCCGAGGACTGGGGCATCGATCTCGAAGGTGAGGTTGGCGTCATCCTTGGCGACGTCAAGATGGGCGCTTCCGCAGCAGAGGTGGCTGCGGCCGTGAGGCTCGTCGTGCTGGTCAATGATGTGTCTTACCGCAAGCTCATTCCAGGTGAGCTCGCAAAAGGGTTTGGCTTCGTCAATGGCAAGGGACTCAACGCCCTTTCACCAGTCGCCGTCACACCGGACGAACTCGGCAGCGCATGGTGTGGCCCCAAGGGTGCGGGCAAGCTCGACTATCGCCTCGTGTGCCACGTACGCGAAAAGTGGTTTGGCAATCCCAACGCGGCTGACGACATGACGTTTTCGCTGTTCGATTTAGTCGCACACGCCGCAAAGACGCGCCCGCTGATGGCCGGCACCTTGATTGGTTCCGGTACCGTGTCTAACCATGACATGTCCACCGGGTATGCGTGCATTATGGAAAAGCGACTGGTTGAACAAGTTGAGCTCGGCGCGGCCAAAGAAGACTTCCTGCGTTTTGGTGACACGATTGAAATTGATATGTTTGATCACCACGGCGAGACAATTTTTGGCGCCATCAAAAACAAAGTCGTGTGTGCTGGCGGCACAAATGGAGTGACATAGTGGCAGGCCAAACCAATCACGCGCTGCGCGGGGATTACACCAATATCCGTCCCGACTACACCGTCGATCAAGACTACCGTCGATACACGGCGGCTGAACAAGATTTGTGGAAGCGCTTGTACGCACGGCAGTCGGCGTTGGTTCCACAGTTCGCTTGTGACGAATTCATTGACGTCCTGAGCTCACTCGACTTCGGTCTTGGCATTCCACACTTCGGTGCCATCAACGCAAAACTCTTTCCAGCAACACGTTGGACATTGGTTGCAGTACCGGGCTTGTTGCCAGACGATGTTTTTTTTACGCATCTGGCAAATCGACGGTTTCCGGTGTCCGTTTGGCTGCGCAAGCCGGAGGAATTCGAGTACATCGTTGAGCCTGATATTTTTCACGACTTTTTCGGGCACGTGCCGTTGCTCTTCGACCCAACTTTCGCCGACTATCTTGAGGCATATGGCAAGGGCGGCGTAAAGGCGAAGGGGCTGAACGCACTTGATTATCTGGCGCGGCTTTACTGGTACACGGTCGAGTTTGGGCTCATCAACACGCCGAAGGGTTTACGCGCCTACGGCGCGGGAATTCTTTCATCAGCAGGCGAGCTACCTTATTGCATACAGAGCGCCACGCCAAATCGGATTCGATTTGATTTGCTGCGGGTGATGCAGTCGAATTACAAAATCGACACCTTCCAGGAAACTTATTTTGTGGTCGAAAATTTCCGCGAATTATTCGACGCGACCTCGCCTGATTTCACACCTTACTATCAGGAGTTGCATCGGCGGCCAAACTTGGCGGCGGCGACTGTGCTCGACACGGATCAACTCATTAAAGGCTAG
>JBEILF010000135.1:0-6595 GCA_040379385.1 Burkholderiales bacterium
GGTCCCTTTCAACATCGTGGCTAATCAGTACGGGTTCCAGGTTCGCCAGGAAGTGATGTCTGAGGTGGTGCAGCAGTCGTTTGCCGAGGAAGTGCAAAAGCAGCAGCTCAGAGTCGCGGGTATGCCGCGATTTGCACCCGCTAACTCCGGCGACGCAGCCGACAAGTTTGAATTCACCGCGACTTTTGAGATCTATCCGGACGTCAAGGTTGGCTCCTTGGTGGGTAAGACCCTGGAGAAGCCTGCTGTCGAGGTCACGGACACTGATGTCGACAACACCATTGAGACACTGCGTAAACAGCGGGCGACATATGACCCGACGGATCGTGCCTCTGAAAAAAGCGACTTCATGGTGATTGACTTTGTCGGTACCCTCGATGGCGCGCCGTTTAAGGGCGGCGATGCGCAAAACTTTGGTGTTGTCCTAGGCGAGGGACGGATGTTGCCGGACTTTGAGGCGGCGCTGATGGGTATGAAGGGCGGGGATCAGAAGACGTTTGACATGACCTTTCCGGCCGATTACCAGCCTGAATTGGCGGGTAAAACCGTACAGTTCGCAGTTACCGCGAAGACTGTTAATGCTCCAAAGTTGCCGGCGGTGGATGCGGAATTTGCCAAGACCTTGGGGGTGGCTGACGGCAATGTGGAAACAATGCGCACTGAAATACGTGCCAATTTGCAACGAGAGTTGAAAAAGCGCTTGCAAGCCAAAGCTAAGGATCAGGTGATGGACGCTCTGGCGGAGTCTGCCGAGTTGATTCTGCCACGCTCGTTGGTTGAAAATGAGGTGGTGCGGCTACAGGATCAGGCAGTGCAAGATCTGCAAGCTCGTGGCATGACCACAAAAGACTTGCAATTGCCTGCGGAATTGTTTGTTGAGCGTGCAGAAAAGCGCGTCAAGTTGGGCCTGATCTTGAGTGAAGTGGTGAAAGTGCATGAGCTTCGTGCGAAACCTGAGCAGATCCGTGCCACAGTTGAAGAGCATGCGGAGAGTTTTGAAAACCCGGCGCAGATGGTGCGTTGGTACTACAGCGATCCGCAACGCTTAGGCGAAGTCGAAGCACTGGTGATTGAGGAAAACGTGGTCGCTTGGGCGGAGCAGCAGATGGCAGTAACCGCGACGCCGAAGACGTTTGATGAAGTCATGGAAATTAAGCGCTAGCGGATTGCCGCCAAGCGTACTTTTGGAGACAAGATGAAGAGCATGTACGATTTTCAGTCTCGTGCCTACGACCTTACCGGAATGGCACCGGCGCATCCCGACGACTATCGGGCGCAGGGCTTGGGCATGGTGCCGATGGTCATTGAGCAGTCGGGGCGGGGCGAGCGGGCATTCGACATTTACTCGCGTCTGTTGAAAGAGCGCGTCATCTTCTTGGTTGGAGAAGTCAACGACGGTACGGCGAATCTGATCGTTGCCCAATTGTTATTCCTTGAAAGCGAAAATCCCGACAAGGATATTTCGCTTTACATCAATTCACCCGGTGGCTCGGTTACTGCAGGCTTGGCGATGTATGACACTATGCAGTTCATCAAGCCAGACGTGTCTACTTTGTGCACCGGCTTTGCCGCGAGTATGGGTGCCTTTCTGCTTGCCGCCGGAGAAAAGGGCAAACGGCTCTGTTTGCCGAATTCGCGTGTCATGATCCACCAAGTATCAGGTGGCTTCCGCGGCCAAGCGTCGGACATTGCTATCCATGCCAAAGAAACGTTGTTCCTGAAAAATCGCTTGAACGAGATCATGGCCAAGCACACCGGGCAGCCGATCGAGGCGGTCGAAAGGGACACTGATCGCGACAATTTTCTCTCAGCGGAAGAAGCGCAAAAATACGGTATCATCGACCGCATATTGGAAAACCGCAGCCAGGCGTAATCTTGGTTTAGGCGGCCCCCAACCGGGTGGTAGAGCCGCCCTCGCGGTAGAGCGAGGTTGCTCATTATTGTTGCGAGCGAAGGTCCAGCATGTCAGAAAAAACCGGCGAAAAATTGCTCTACTGTTCCTTCTGTGGCAAAAGCCAGCACGAGGTCCGTAAGTTGATCGCCGGGCCGTCGGTTTTTATCTGTGACGAGTGTATTGACCTCTGTAACGACATCATTCGTGAAGAGGCGCAAGCTGACCCCGCAATAAAAAATAGCAAACACGAATTACCGACACCGCAGGAAATCTGTGAGATCCTCGATCAATATGTCATTGATCAGATTCAGGCAAAGAAGATTCTGTCCGTAGCGGTCTATAACCACTACAAACGGCTTAAGGCTGGCCCCAAAGAATCAGAAGTCGAACTGGCCAAGTCCAACATTCTGCTGATCGGACCCACCGGATCCGGTAAAACACTATTGGCACAGACACTTGCGCGCCTGCTGAATGTGCCATTTGTAATTGCCGACGCGACGACATTAACCGAGGCAGGTTACGTCGGTGAAGACGTGGAGAACATTATTCAGAAGCTGCTGCAAAAGTGTGACTACGATATCGAAAAGGCGCAACGAGGCATCGTCTACATCGACGAAATCGACAAGATTTCCCGCAAGTCGGATAACCCGTCAATTACCCGTGACGTTTCCGGTGAAGGTGTGCAGCAAGCATTACTCAAGTTGATTGAGGGAACCATTGCTTCGGTGCCACCACAGGGCGGTCGCAAGCATCCCAATCAAGAGTTTGTCCAACTCGACACTACCAACATTTTGTTTATCTGTGGCGGGGCGTTTAGCGGTCTCGAAAAAGTTATTCAAAACCGCACCGACAAAGTGGGAATTGGCTTTGGTGCGGATGTCAGAAGTGGTAAAGATCGCATCGCAAACAATCAGTTATTGCGGGATGTTGAGCCGGAAGATCTCATCAAGTACGGCCTGATCCCAGAGTTTGTCGGACGTTTGCCGGTAGTTGCAACGCTGGAAGAACTTGATGTCAAGGCGTTGGTGAGAATTCTGACGGAGCCTAAGAATGCGCTCACCAAGCAGTACGAAAAGCTGTTCGCGATGGAAAACGTTACGCTGGAGTTTCGCGAGACTGCGCTTGCCGCCATTGCCAAGCGCGCGTTAGAGCGTAAGACCGGGGCGCGCGGCTTGCGGTCGATCATCGAACACGCACTGCTGGATGTGATGTTTGAGCTGCCGTCTTTGAGCAACGTCGAAAAAGTCGTGGTCGACGAGGGCACTATTTTGGGCGACCAAAAGCCGATCCTGATGTACTCTGATCATCCAAAAGCGGTTGGTGCAGGCGGCTAGGTCGGCGTGTTTAAAGTTTTGCCCCGGAACCTACGCCGTGTCCTCTTGTATCAATCGGGTTTGCTCCCATCTACCTGGTTGGCGGAGATCTTCCAGCCAAAATAATGACTTCGGTACAAAGACGCCGAAAACTTGGTGAACTCAATGAGCTCAATTTCTGTAGACGCAAACGTCCTTCCACTGCTGCCATTGCGAGATGTGGTGGTGTTCCCGCATATGGTCATTCCCTTGTTTGTCGGACGCCCTAAGTCGATCAAGGCGCTCGAAGCGGCCATGGAGGAGGGAAAAAACGTTGTGCTAGTGGCGCAGAAGTCTGCCGCCAACGACGATCCGACGCCGAAAGATTTATACGATGTTGGATCGGTTGCGGCGATTCTGCAGATGTTAAAGCTGCCGGATGGCACGGTGAAGGTGCTGGTGGAAGGCATGCATCGTGCCCGCATTAACCACGTGTTGTCTGTTAAGGAAAACTACGAAGCTGACATCACGCCCATTCATCAATCAGAGGCAGACAACAACGAAGTCGAGGCGATGCGTCGTAGTTTGTTTGGGCAGTTTGACCAGTACGTAAAACTGAACAAGAAGATCCCGCCGGAGGTCTTGACTTCCCTGGCAGGCATCGAGAGCGCGAGTCGGCTGTCCGACACGATCGCCGCCCATCTGCCCCTCAAACTCGAGCAGAAGCAGCAGATCCTGGAAAATTTTGACGTACCGTTACGTTTAGAGCAGCTACTTGGCTTGCTCGAAACCGAGATTGACATTCTGCAAGTGGAAAAACGTATTCGTGGGCGTGTAAAACGCCAGATGGAAAAGTCGCAACGCGAATACTATTTGAACGAGCAGGTAAAGGCGATCCAGAAAGAGCTGGGTGAGACCGAAGAAGGCGCCGAAGTTGATGAACTGGAGAAAAAAATCAAGGCAGCCAACATGCCGAAAGAGGCGCGTGCGAAGTGTGAAGCTGAATTGAAGAAGCTCAAGCTGATGTCACCGATGTCGGCTGAGGCGACCGTGGTCCGTAACTTCATTGATACCGTGGTTGGTTTGCCGTGGAAGAAAAAATCGAAGGTATCCTCGGACCTCGCGAATGCCGAAAAGGTTCTTGATGCAGACCACTACGGCCTGCAAAAAATTAAAGAACGGATTGTTGAATATCTTGCGGTTCAGTCGCGCGTTGAAAAATTGAAGGCGCCGATCCTGTGCCTGGTCGGCCCCCCTGGTGTTGGTAAGACTTCGCTCGGCCAATCGATTGCCAAGGCCACCAATCGGAAGTTTGTACGGATGTCACTTGGCGGCGTGCGTGACGAATCCGAGATCCGCGGCCATCGTCGGACTTATATCGGCTCAATGCCAGGCAAGATTTTGCAGAATATGGCAAAGGTAGGTGTGCGCAACCCATTGTTCTTGCTGGATGAAGTCGACAAAATGGGGATGGACTTCCGAGGCGACCCGGCAAGTGCGTTGCTTGAGGTGCTCGATCCGGAGCAAAACCACACGTTTCAGGACCATTACGTTGAGGTCGATTTCGATCTTTCCGACGTGATGTTTGTTGCGACCTCAAACTCGTTTAACATTCCGCCCGCACTATTGGACCGGATGGAAGTCATTCGTTTGTCCGGTTACACTGAGGACGAAAAAATTCATATCGCTCGCCAGTATTTGTTGCCGAAGCAGATGAAGGCTAACGGCGTGAAGGAAGAAGAACTGGCAGTTGCTGATCAAGCGTTGCGCGACATCACGCGCTACTACACGCGAGAGGCCGGCGTGCGTGGCATGGATCGGGAGATCGCGAAGATCTGTCGCAAAGTGGTAAAGACGCAGATGACAAAGGCCAAAGATGGCAAGTCGCACATCACCGCGAAGAATCTGGACAAGTACTTAGGCGTGCGTCGGTACAGTTATGGCATTGCTGAGAAAACCAATCAGATCGGTCAGGTGACTGGCTTGGCGTGGACAGAAGTTGGCGGCGAGTTGTTGACAGTGGAGACAGCCGTGTTACCGGGTAAAGGGGTGATAAAGCGCACTGGCAAACTCGGTGATGTGATGCAGGAATCGATTGAGGCCGCCATTTCTGTCGTTCGCGCGCGCGCCAAGTCCTTGGGCATTGCGAATGATTTTTACGAGAAGAATGATCTTCACGTGCATTTGCCAGAAGGTGGTACGCCTAAAGACGGCCCCTCGGCGGGTATTGCAATTACCACTGCCTTAGTCTCGGTGCTGACCGGTATTCCAGTTCGGTGTGACGTGGCGATGACGGGTGAAATCACGCTCCGTGGCGAAGTGCTACCGATCGGCGGACTCAAGGAAAAGCTGCTTGCCGCCGCGCGCGGCGGCATCAAGACAGTATTGATTCCCGAAGAAAATCAAAAGGACTTGGTGGAAATCCCGACCGAAATCACGCGGGATTTGCAGATTATTCCAGTACGCTGGATTGATAAAGTGCTGGAAACAGCGCTTGAGCGCAAGCCCGTGCCGTTGGTTGAATCCGAGGTGCCGCCGGCGGCGGCTGTGGTTGCGACCAAGGACGAAAAACCGGTGGTTACCAAGCACTAATTGGCAATTTATGGCCGATGGTGCTGGCAAACCGGCCATGACGCGTGTGGCGTTAAATGGAAAAATTGCGGTATCGCCTATCTGGCGCGCTTTTTCGCTTGACACCCGACGGCGCAAAACGCTATAAATCAGGAGCACTTTTGTGCTGCGAAACGTGGTTAACAAAGTGGTCCCGTCGCGTTTGCTGACGCATCTTCTCGATGATGTTGGCCTTGTCAGAGCAAATTCTTTTTTCGCTACATTCCCATTCCTAATTCCTGCTTCCTACTTCGCGCAACACCCTGATGGCCCTTAGACAGGCGCGCGTCATTTTTTACTTGAGAGGTTTCCCTTGAATAAGACCGAGATGATCGAAACGGTATCCAAATCTGCAGACATTTCCAAAGCGGCGGCTGGGCGGGCAGTCGAGGCGATGATTGGTGCAGTGCGCACCTCGCTGAAGAAAGGCCAGATGGTTACCATTGTCGGTTTTGGCACGTTCTATGTTGGCAAGCGAGCCGCGCGAAGCGGTCGTAATCCGCGTACCGGTGTGGCAATTAAGATCAAGGCTGCCAAGGTGCCGAAGTTCAGAGCTGGAAAAGCACTCAAAGATGCGTTAAACTAGACTACTTTGCAGGGTGCTTAGCTCAGTTGGTAGAGCGTCGCCCTTACAAGGCGAATGTCGGGGGTTCGAGCCCCTCAGCACCCACCAGTAATCTGCAGCTGCTGTGCCCGCTGTAGTTTCCCAGGGCGCATCGAATGGAGTGGTAGTTCAGTTGGTTAGAATACCGGCCTGTCACGCCGGGGGTCGCGGGTTCGAGTCCCGTCCACTCCGCCA
>JBEILF010000136.1:0-6556 GCA_040379385.1 Burkholderiales bacterium
AACTGAATTCAACGCAGCAGCGATCAAAATACACCTTGATCTTGAGATTTTTCGGGCCAAGATGGTCAACATCATTCGAAATTTGGTTTACGTAGCGAGGTTTGTTCCCTTACGGACTAGGTACCCGGCTGACGATTTATCGTCCAGTCGTAATCAATGAATTCGATCTTGGCATCGTCGGGCACCTTTTGATCACGATAACGATTGACAAAAGCAATCAGGGAAGGCGCTTTGGTAAGAAAGTCGCCGGTGAAGAACTTGAGTATTTCAGAGAGCTTGACCGTATTTGTGGTTGCATCAAAGGTCACATGCTGCCCATCGTTGAAAAACCGTCGTGTTTCCCGGTCGAGTTGTACTTCGAGAACTTCAGGTAGAAAAACCTCTCGTGGGAGTCGCGGACAGCTGACTGCCATACAGTTGAGCGCCATGTGAATGCGTGGATCGCCTAGCGGACGAATCACTTTGTTCTCGTAATCGTAAAGCGAAATCTCGGCACCACCAACCATTACCTTACCGAACGCAAAAAAGCCAACCTTGCGCAGCCCCGCGTTGGTGATTGGTATGCCGACTTCAATCACCTTGTACATGACCAACGCGTTGTAGGCGTTGATGTGATACGCGAGTACATGTTGCGGTGTTGGGAAAAGCCCTGGCCGGTTATTGGGGCCGGTTGTGTAAACGTAGGCGACAAAGGAATCCAAATCCGCTCGATCCTTTGCCAGCCCCGAAAAATTTACGCGCCCCTCGGTATCGACATATTTTTCCAGGACACGCGCCCACGCCTCGTAGGGCGGCGAGCCGTTTGTTTGAGCGGTTGTCGAAAATTGGGGCGCGCGCACAGCGGCGCAGCCGATCAAACCAAATACGAGTGATAGGGCGGTAAAAAAACGGACGAGGCGGTTCATTCGTTACTCTGCGGCTTCTGCCAGCTGCGAATCATCCTGGCTATGGTCGGTTGAATTGAATTCCGCTTTGGCACGCCCGCGAGCATTCTTGCGTGTGAGTTTAACGGCGATTGTGCCGGGCATTTTGCCTTCGAATAGCCCCGTGGCCGGGTTGAAAAACAACATCGTGTTGTTACGCTTCACCTCGGCTGGCACCAGCAAATAGTTGTCGCGCTTTGCGTTGTGCACACACATGGACATCGGTCCCTGGGGTGTCATGACCATGAAGGGGCAAGCCTCGCATCGACCCCGCTCAAGCTGGCTTGCGTCCATGAAGTTATGCACAAAAAACGAAATCTTGCCTACTTTGCCGCGCGCTACTATGAAATCGCGACGCTCGCGCCAAACGAGTTTGGCAAAACGTGACACCACCCCCCAAAAGGTAGCGGGATGATTGAGGAAATAATGCGCCGCCGAACGCCACACGCTGGCCTTATCGGCGCGATTGATGGTGATATTGGCACTGGACGCCAAGATGTCCTGCACAAACTGCGGGTCGTTAAAGAAATCGTGCACCCGGCCATTGATGATAAGGCCGTAGGCGTACCCGTTGCACTGCGCGTGACCGGCGCTCGCTGCATCAAAGTTAAGCGCCGCACCTGCGCCCTCACGTATGGCATCCATCACCATTTCTGCGTTGACGGCTACACGCTCTCGCTGGGTGCCGCGTCCGGTATCCGCACCAACCTGAAACGACGCGAATCGAACCACATCCGCGTGTTTAACGTAGAAGCGCACCATGTCTGGCACTTCGTGCAGGTTGCCGGGGAAGACGGTATTGTTGAAGATCACTGCGAGAGGCAATCCGCGCGCGCGTTCGATGTACTCCTCGCGCAGCACATTCAATTCCATCTCTGACGCATAACCTTTTCGCTCCTGCGTCATGTCGACATGAAAGGCGACATCTTCGAGACCGGCGTCGCACAATTCTTCGAGCATGTCACGAGTTGCTTTTATGCCATTGGTAAACAATGACGAGCGCATGCCCTTTTGTTCGATGTAACGAATGATGGCGACCAACTCGTCGCGCCTGCGCAGCGTAGGGTCACCACCGGTGACTTGAACGTCCGTATTTGCGCCGTAGTGATCAAAAATGTTATCGATGCGTCGATACACTTCTTCGATCGGAATATCTTTCAGCGCCTCGGAGGACTCAGAGAGATAACAGTACGAACAATCCAGATTACAGCGCTGCGTGATTTCCAAGGCGACACAGCCGATCGCCATCCGTCGGCCAATCATTTGCCATGGCGCCCACTGGCCAGCGGCATCTATTCTTCTTCTGGTGCGCTCAAGTGCGGTCAGGTTATCTTTGCCGTCCGGCATGGGATAGGGCTTCCAGCTGGCAATTTCTTCCTCAGATAGATAGGACGCTGGATCAGCGGACATTCGTTCTGCCTTTCGCTAAGGGATTGGTCGCTGAGGGGTTCGGGATCGATCAAGAATCAGACGCAGATATCCAAACAACAGCGATATACGCGGCAACTTATCAAATGGATGCACCTGCGAAGAACTCACAAAACCGGCAAAAAACGAAAAAAACCGGCGGATTCAACCGATCAATCAGTGCAACCCCTTAGATTCTGCTTGAGCGGAAGGAGTTTTGCAAATGACCTATCGGACAAGGACTTACTTCACGCAAGCGTAGAAGGCGCTAATGTGGGACTGCTTGTTGTCGCCGACGGCAAATTGACCCATCGGGGGTGCGGCGGATTTCTTGGACGGTTTTATATTTTAAGGCCGAGGCTTTCCCGGTATTGAATGGGACTGCGTGAGCCCAAGGAAATCTTGATGCGCTTCTCGTTATACCAGTGGATGTATGAGTCCACCGTTTTGATGAACTGCTCAATGGTGAATCCTTGCCAGTCTCGCGCATAAAACAGCTCGATCTTGAGCCGCCCAAAGAATCCTTCGCATGCGGCATTGTCGGGCGAGCAACCTTTACGAGACATTGAGCGAATCAACTTCGCTTCGGCGATCCGACTGAGCCAACCCGGCCAGCGATAGTGAGCGCCGCGATCAGAATGGACCACCGGCTTGCGCTCGCAGCGGTCCACGGTCTCGACAGCCGCATCCAACATCGTGTTCACTAGCTCGGCATCTGGGTGCGTGCTGAGGGTCCAGCTGACGACCATGCCATCGAAGCAATCAATCATGGGCGAGAGATACACCTTGCCCACCGGGATCTGGAACTCGGTGATATCGGTGAGCCATTTCTCGTTCGGATGATCTGCTCTGAAGTTGCGACTGATGAGATTGTCAGGCGCGGGGCTGATTTCGCCAAGATAGGAACCATACCGACGCCGTTTGGCCGTCGCCGCGCACAGACACTCCTGCTTCATTAACCGCCGGACGACTTTTTCTGACAAGCGCAACTTCTCGTGGCCCAGAGCGGCCCGCAACCGTCGGTAGCCGTAGCACCGGTGATTCTTTTCAAAGACCTCGGCCATGGTACGTCGCGCATCTGCATACTTATCTGGTGCCCTCAGGCGGGCTCGATGATAAAAATAGGAGCTGCGGGGAAGACCGAGCGCGTCGAGTAACGCTGATAGTTCATGCGTAGATCTTAGGGCGTCAACCAGCATCACTTTCTCCCGATTCGTCAGGAGCGGCAGGTTCACGCCCAGGCCTTTTTTTAGCAATTCATTAGCCTTCTTGAGTAGGTCGTGCTCAAGTTGCAATTTGCGGATGTCGCGTCTCAACGAATCAACCGTTTTTTCCAATTCGGCGCGATCCGGCGAAAGAGGCGATTCAGACTCATGTTGGCGCGTCATGGATGGGGGAACCTCGTGGCCTAGAAGCTGATTCTTCCAGTTGTACAACGTTGGTCTGCAGACAGCAAGCCTTTCTGCAATGGCTTGTGCGCTGCCTTGCCGCGTGCAAAGTTCAATCACTGCCGCCTGCTTTTGCGTTTCAGAACGTGGCACGCTCGGGGCTCTGCCAACAAGTCGCGCTCTTTTCTCGGGGTGCAGTTCATCAATCCAGTCGCCAAGCGTATCGCGACATGGGTATCCCAGTGTCCTAACCGTGACCGCGATGCAACGATCATGATTCAAATAGTGCTCAACAGCAACTTTCTTCTGTTCAGTCGAGTACTTGCTTTTGCGGCATACGAAGGCGCTCTCTAAATCACCATGCTCTTGATACTCCCGATACCAGCTCAACAGCGAATTCTTAGTCGGATACCCCAATTGCCGACGGGTGGCTGCAATCCGTTTTCCGAGTTTCGGATAAAGCTTGACGGCGCGAATGCGGTCTTCGTATGAGTACATGAACTACCTCCAGATAGTCCAAGATTTTGTCCGCATCCCCCCCTGGGTCAAAAACTCATCGGCATCAACAGCATGAACCGAAACAGCGCCACAAACGTCCAACCGAAGTCCGCTGGACTTCGATTAGTCGAACCCGGCGAATTAAAAGGGGCCAGCAACTGTCTTGAAATCAAGCTGGTTTTGACTGGTTGTGAACATAGTTTGGCTCCCACATCTGATCACGCTTGATCATCGCATTCAGGATCAAGAGCAGCTTATGCATGACCGCGACCAACGCCACTTTCTTGGCTTTGCCTGCGGCCAGTAGGCGCTGGTAAAACGTTTTTAGAAGAGGATTGTGGCGCGCCGCCACCAGTGCCGCCATGTAGAGCGCCGCACGCACTCGAGCACGGCCACCCCAGATCGTGCGCCGTCCACGCAGCGTGCCCGAATCCCGATTGAACGGACACACGCCGACCAATGCGCTCAGCTGCCGCTCATTGAGTGTGCCGAGCTCAGGAAGCTGTGCGATCAACGAAACTGCCGTCACCCGACCTACACCAGGTACGGAAGTCAGCACATCCAGCTTGCGTTGCATGAGCGTGCTGCGCTTGATCATGTTTCCCAAATCCGTATCTGCCGTATCAACCTGCTTGGCCAGCCATTTCAGGTGTTGATCAATCTGTTTGGCAATCACGCGACTGGTCACCATGCTGCGACGATGCGTTTCAGTGGTAATCATCTCAATGAGTTGACGCCGCCTTGTCAGCACCGCCTCCAATTCAGTCAACTCCTCGGCCTTCGGCGCACGCACTTGCGGCTGGATCGCGCGGCCAAACTGCGCCAACACACGTGCATCAATGGCATCGGTCTTGGCGAGAACACCGGTGGCTTTGGCAAAGTCTCTGACTTGACGCGGATTAACCACGGCCACCCGTAATCCATTGGTCGCCAGTTTGGCCACCATGGCGGCTTCGTATCCACCGGTGGCTTCAACCACAACCAAGCTGTGCTTGGTGTGTTGCGTGAGCCACGCCAGCAGCGCGGCATGGCCGTTGGCGTCGTTGGAAAAATGCATTGAGACAAACTGCATATCGCTTTGCAACATCGCGCAATCAAGCTGCGCTTTGCTGACATCGATTCCTATGTATTGCGTCGTAACGGTATCCATTCTCGGCACCCTTCCTTACTGATACGGGGTCATCTTTGAATGCCCCAGACAACTGTTCGGGTTAATCAAGAAAACAGCGCGGCGTCATACGCTGGCCCACAGGCTTGATTGCGCAGCCTCAAGGCTCATCAGACTGCCGCGCCGCAGATACAATACCTAATTCGCAAGATATAAGGCTCGATATATTCACAACTCCAGCGCTCCCTGCCCTTCAATCTTAATCGCGTCCTTTGTCTGACCCTAGTGTTTAGCACACCATCAAGGTGGATGCGGGGGCGGCGGGGCATGAAGGCATGCTAGCACGGAAATATATCGAGCCTGGCCCCTTTTACTTTGGGGATGTCCGCCGCGCTGCCGACAATGTTTCTGGTGACCGGACGAAATACAACGAAGCAATTCGTGAAATGCTGCGTGACGCAAAGGAGCGTCTACGTGACGAGAACGGTCGGTTACGACTGCGCAAAAGGTAATGCTAAAAATGGATGAAACTTGGAAGCAAAGGATTCTTGCCGTTATGAGGCGCACCGATGTATCTGAAGAGGAAGAGTTCTGGAGCCTTGTCGATGCGGTTGACGGAAAATGTACGCCGGAGGTTGCGACGGTGCTCATGAAGTCATTCTCAAGTGAACCGGACTACGGAACCCAAGAAAGCGTGATCAGTGTGCTTGCTTCAGGGGATCGTCGAGTTGGGTTACGAGCGATGATCGAGGAACTCCCGCGTCTTGCGAAGGACGCGCCGGAGTGGATAACTGCGCTGATGGGGCCTGAAGTGAAATTTAGGCCTGAGATGGTAACTGAAATTGCTAAGGCATCCTCTCCTAAGGCGCGGGATACACTAAGAAGAGTGTTAGCTGATGAAGCATTCTGCGAATTTTATCCACGCGCCAAAGAACTCTACGCTGAGCTATCACAATGGGAGAGCCAACAAGCGAGCCGCGAGGAGTCGTAGCGCAACTAACCTTGAAATTAGGGCCAGACTGAGGCAGCCCAACTTGAGTGGACAATGATGATGACAGTCAATATATGCTCTCAGGAGCGGCCCATTGCCTAGCAAACGAATAATTTGGGACAGACCACTATTATTTCTTCTGCTGTCGCAATTCACTAACCTCACTCTCTAAAGATGACCGCAAGAATCTCAATGTCGGGAGATGAATCGACAATTAATCGTGGTCTGTCCCCAATTATGC
>JBEILF010000137.1:0-6502 GCA_040379385.1 Burkholderiales bacterium
GTGCGATACGGTATCCCTTCTGCTCGCCATAGAACCCATACAAATTCTCAAGATGCTCGCGAACGATCGACGAAACCTCAGCAATCGTAGGCGGCGCAAGATGTGTCCCCGTCTTCTGGAACCAGCTTATCTCGCGAAAAATCCACGGCCGTCCCTGAGCGGCGCGACCAATCATTACCGCATCGGCACCTGTGTAGTCCAAAACGAACTTGGCTTTCTCAGGTGAATCGATATCGCCATTGGCAACGACTGGAATCTTCACCTGCTGCTTCACCGCGCGAATCGTGCCGTATTCGGCGTCGCCGTTATAGAGGTCGGCGCGTGTACGACCGTGTACTGCGAGACAATGGATACCATTTTCTTCGGCAATACGTGCGATTTTCAGTGCGTTTTTGTGGTCGCGGTCCCAGCCCGTACGAATCTTTAGTGTTACTGGCACGTCGACCGCGTTAACAACAGCGGAAACAATTCTCTCGACGAGAGCTTCGTCCTGAAGCAGCGCTGATCCGGCATACACGTTACAAACTTTTTTGGCAGGGCAGCCCATGTTGATATCAATCATTTGTGCGCCACGATCAACGTTGTAACGCGCCGCCTCTGCCATCATGTCGGGATCGGCACCGGCGATTTGCACCACGATGGGTTCCGCTTCACCGGCGTGGTTGCCGCGCAATATTGATTTCTCGGTCTGCCAAAGCTTGCTATTGGCAGCAACCATCTCTGAAACCGCCATGCCCGCCCCCAGTTTCTTGCAAAGCTGGCGAAAGGGTCTATCTGTGACACCGGCCATCGGCGCACAGATCAAATTGTTCTTCAATAGATATGGGCCGATTTGCACGCGGGAAGCGGTGGGGGGTGAGAAAGCTAGGTAGGTGGAACAGCGCAACTTGCGAGCAAAATCTGATTTCACAAGTTAGCGTTAACCAAAAGATTTTACCGCTGCTTAAGTTTTAAGCAAATACAAATTGCGATTTTGCCTACGCAATTCACACATCTGCAACAAAACGTTGCGACACGACAAATAGTATTTGCCGCGCCGCAACAAGCCGTCTGCGATCTAGCTCTCGCAGTTCAGTTTGATCGCTCGCCGTATCCGCCTCCGCCCGGTGTCTCTAGGGCAAATACATCACCCGGATTGACTTCCACCTCGTCCGAGTAGGATAACGTTGTACGTGATCCATCCGGGTGTTCAATCCAGTTTGCGCCACAGGCGCCAGCGCCACCACCTCTCATCCCAAATGGCGGCACCAAGCGGTGTCCGGCAAGAATGGCGGCTGTCATCTTTTCGAGAAAGCGAATTTTCCGAACGGCACCATCCCCGCCACGAAATTTTCCCTTGCCACCAGAGCCACGGCGAATGGCGTGCTCTACCACAATCACGGGATAGCGCAGTTCCAAAACCTCTGGATCGGTCAATCGCGAGTTTGTCATGTGTGCCTGCACCGCATCGCAGCCGTCAAAGGTAGGGCCGGCACCCGTCCCACCAGAAACCGTTTCGTAGTACTGGTACTGGTGGTTGCCGAATGTGAAGTTATTCATGGTGCCACTACTGGCAGCCATTACGCCTAATGCTCCGATCAAAGCGTCAGTAATACACTGTGAGGTTTCAACGTTACCTGCCACGGTTGCGGCCGGGGGCAAAGGGTTCAGCATGGAGCCACGCGGAATGATAATCGTGAGTGGTTTCAGGCATCCGGCGTTGAGTGGAATATCGCTGTCTACCAACATTCGAAACACGTAGAGAACTGCGGCGAATACAACAGCGGAAGGCGCGTTGAAGTTCGAGGTGAGCTGGGCGGAAGTCCCTGTGAAGTCGATGGTAGCGCTGCGTTTGTCGGCACCGATTGTGACCTTAACCGCAATGATTGCGCCGTTATCCATCGCATAGGAAAAGCTGCCATCGTGAAGTTTGCCAATCGCGCGGCGCACACTTTCTTCGGCGTTGTCCTGAACGTGCTGCATGTAGGCTTGTACCGCGCCAAAGCCAAAGTGGTTGACCATCTGTTTCAACTCTTGTGCACCTTTTTCATTCGCCGCAATTTGTGCCCGCATGTCGGCGATGTTTTGATCGATATTTCGAGCGGGGTGTTTGGCGGCGGCCAGCAACGTGCGCATTTCTGTTTCGAGAAATACGCCGTTGGACATCAACTTCACGTTATCCAGTAGTACACCTTCGTCTTCGACGGTTTTGGAAAAGGGCGGCATGGAGCCGGGGGTGATACCGCCAATGTCGGCGTGGTGGCCACGCGAGCCAACAAAAAACTGGGGAGTGCTACTGGTGCTGTCAAGAAAAACCGGGGTGACGACTGTGATGTCAGGCAAATGGGTGCCGCCGTTGTAAGGATCGTTTAGTACAAATACATCGCCAGGCTGCATACGCCCAAAGTTTTTTCGATAAACCGTGCTAACGGATTCTCCCATCGAACCCAAGTGCACCGGCATATGTGGCGCATTGGCGATCAAGTTGGCGTTTGCATCAAACAACGCACAACTGAAATCAAGCCGTTCCTTGATATTCACTGAGTAGGCGGTCTGTTGCAGCCGTGTTCCCATCTGTTCTGCGATTGACATGAAAAGATTGTTGAAAACCTCAAGCATCACGGGGTTGGCTGATTCGCGCGTTGGCGGATCGGAAAGACGTTCGATGACTAGTGGTGTTGTCCGTGTCAGGATGAGGTCCTGCGTGGTGGTGAGATTCGCGCACCAGCCCGGCTCAACCACCGTCGTCGCGTTCCCGTCCACAATGATTGCGGGGCCAACGATTGGTTGGCCGGGGGCCAAGCTGGTGCGCGAATAGACGCCCGCCTGCAACGATTTGCCGTTAGATACCAGCCGCGCCAGCGCGAAGGGCTGGTTGTTTGGATGTTCCGCCGCAGATGATTTGGTCGAATCGCAGTCGATATCTGCAGATTGACCTGTGACTTCGACCGATATCGTCTCAACGATAAGTCCGCGCCCGTGCATCAGAAAGCTGAAACGGCGTTTGTAAGCGGCCTCATATGCAGCCTGCATTGCCGGGGCATCGCCAAACTCGACGGCAATCGCAGAATCCGTGCCGATGTACTTCAGATGAACGCGTGTTGCGAGGCTGATCCGGGCGGTCTCGACGCCCTGTGAGGCCACCTCTCGCGTCGCGCTGTCAGCCAGTTCGCCAAATCTTTGCGCGAGTATCGCAACAGTAGAGTCAGTGAGCGGCGCTTCGATTGTGCTTTGGCGCATTGCAGTGATGTTCGCCAGACCCATGCCGTAGGCGGACAACACACCGGATAACGCATGGATGTAGATGGTCGTCATGCCGAGTTGATCAGCTACCAGACACGCATGCTGTCCGCCGGCTCCACCAAAGCATTGCAATACATACTCAGTCACGTCGTGGCCGCGCTCTACAGAAATACGCTTAATGGCGTTGGCCATGTTGGCCACCGCAATACGCAGGAATCCTTCAGCAACCTGTTCCGCAGTTTGTTCAACTCCGGTTGCACGCGAGACGTCCTCCGCCAGTGCGGAAAATTGCCGTTGAACGGTCTCCGTATCCAGCGGTGATACAGCGTCATTTCCGAATAACGTTGGGAACCAGTCGGGTTGCAGCTTGCCCAGCATGACGTTGCAATCGGTTACGGTGAGTGGTCCGCCGCGCCGGTAACACGCTGGCCCCGGATTGGCCCCTGCGCTATCTGGGCCGACACGAAAACGCGCGGTTTTCCCCACGGCGTCAAAGTGCAGGATAGATCCGCCACCTGCGGCAATGGTATGAATGGACATCATCGGCGCGCGCATCCGTACGCCGGCGACTTGTGTCTCGAACTCGCGCTCCAATTCGCCCGCAAAGTGTGAAACGTCGGTAGAGGTACCGCCCATGTCGAAGCCGATCACCTTGTCAAATCCTGCGGCTGTTGCGGTCTTGGTCATGCCGATGATCCCGCCTGCAGGGCCCGACAAAATGGCGTCTTTGCCCTGGAATCGACTGGCGTTAGTCAGTCCGCCGTTTGATTGCATGAAATAAATCGGCGTATCGGGAAGCTCTTTGGTTACCTGTTCCACGTAACGTCGCAGAATCGGCGACAAGTAGGCGTCGACCACCGTGGTATCACCGCGCGAGACAATTTTTATCACCGGGTTTATATCCGACGACGCCGAGACTTGGCGAAAGCCGACCTGCCGAGCGATTGCGGCGACCCGCAGCTCGTGTCGTGGGTACCGGTAGCTGTGCATACAGACGACGGCGACGGCGCGGAATCCGCGTGCATATGCGGCCTCAAGACCGGCTCGAATGCTGGCTTCGTCCAGTGGGGTAATGACTGCACCGGCCGCGCTGATACGCTCTGCGATCTCAATGACATCTGAATAGAGTAGCTCCGGTAGCCGGATATGCATGTCAAAGATGCGCGGTCGGTTCTGATACGCGATGCGCAGCTGATCACGAAAGCCGGCGGTGATGGCGAGCAGCGTTTTTTCACCTTTGCGTTCGAGCAGCGCATTTGTGGCGACCGTCGTACCCATCTTTACCGCAGCGATGGTGGCAGCGGGAATGGCTGCATCGCCGGCGATACCCATCAGCTGGCGGATGCCCGCAATCGCTGCATCTTGGTACATACCCGGGTTCTCGGACAATAATTTCGCCGTGACAATCCTGCCGCCCGGCGTTTTGGCGACAATGTCGGTAAACGTGCCTCCCCTGTCAATCCAAAAATGCCACAGGCGAGCGTTTGTCACTTCAGTGTTTGCCATGACGGCAGTTTAATACCTGGGCAGCCGAAACATAGGCTGCGCAGCGGCGCGGCGCGGAAGCATGATTTCCACCTCAATACTTGCCGGTGCCGCATAATGCTGGCATTCAAATAGTCGAAGCAAATATGTATTCCACGCCGCTTTCACTCACCTCCGATACCCACTTTGAATTGCCGTCGTTTCTGCATGATGCCGGTGCCGATAACCCTTGGTCGCACGCGAATCTAGGCGGACGGGACATACATAGCTTTCTGGACGGTCCGTGCTTCGATAGTAGCGGGAGTTTATGGCTGGCAGATGCGCCATTCGGACGCATTTTTCGTGTCACACCGACCGGCGAATGGGACCTCATTACCAAGTATGACGGCTGGCCGAGCGGCTTAGAGTTTCATACGGATGGCCGCCTTTTCATTGCCGATCAGCGGCACGGCATTTTGCAGTTTGATGTCAGCCTGCGGAAGTTGGCTCCGGTATTGACCCACTATGTCGGACAGCGGTTCTTAGGCGTGACTCACCTGACCTTTGCCAGCAACGGTGATCTGTATTTTTCCGATGCAGGCCAAACCGGTCTGCACGCTGCTGACGGTGCCTTGTACCGGATGAAAGCTAACGGTGAGTTACAACGATTGGTAGACGGCATCCCGCGGCCGTCCGGACTTGGGCTTGGTGCCAATGAAGATTTATTGCTGATGGCGGTGGCGGGTGATAACGCCATTTGGCGAGTACCCTTGGTCGAGGGCGGCGTCTCAAAAGTGAGCCGATACATTCATCTTTCGGGCGGATCAGGCACCAACGGCGGCCCCGGCGGGATTGCCATGGATAGTGATGACAATGTTTATGTTGCCCATCAGGGGATGGGTTGTGTGTGGATGTTCGATAAACGCGGTGAGCCGAAGTATCGTGTCGATTCGTCGCGCGGCGACAGTACAACCGGTATCGCCATCGATCCGAACGATCCGAGAAGCATTGTGGTCACTGAGGCGCAAACCGGCGTGGTGCTCAAAGCCAGCCTGCCGATGTACTGACGAGGCGGTGTCAATGGTTGACGATGAAACACTTCCCGACGGGGCGTTCGACAATTTCCGTAACGACATGAGTTATGGCGATTACCTGAAGCTCGATCAGCTCCTGTCCGCACAGCGTCCGCTATCAACCGAACACAACGAGTTACTGTTTATCATCCAACATCAGGCGACCGAATTGTGGATGAAGCTGGCACTGGCGGAATTGATGCGCGCCCGAAGCTGCATACAACTCGAGGACCTGTCCCCTGCATTCAAAATGATGGCGCGTGTATCGCGCATCATGAACAACCTCATCCAATCATGGGACATCTTGTCGACGCTTACACCGACCGAGTACTCTGCATTTCGCGAGTCGCTGGCGCGCTCCTCCGGCTTTCAGTCACATCAAAACCGCATGCTTGAGTTTCTGTTTGGTAACAAGTCGAGGGTTATGCTTAGGCCATTCGCCCACCAGATGGAAATTTATACGAAGTTAACTGAGTTGCTCAACAGCCCTTCGCTCTACGACGAGGCGAATAGACTGCTCGCAAAACGCGGGTTTGTTCTCGACAAAGTTGCAATCGACCGGGATTGGTCGGCCCCCTATGTGGCCAACGCGAGTGTCGCTGCCGCATGGGCGGAGGTATATGGCGATACCAGGCAATATTGGGACTTATACGAACTCGCGGAAAAGCTGGTCGATCTTGAAGACTACTTCCGCCAATGGCGTTTTCGTCATGTCACGACGGTCGAGCGTGTGATTGGCTTTA
>JBEILF010000138.1:0-6438 GCA_040379385.1 Burkholderiales bacterium
ACAACATCGTTCAACGGCGCGGCACCCCAACTCACTTCATCCAGCTGCTGCAAAAGCGCTTGTTGAGCACCAACCGTCATGTATGTATCTGCAAGTTTTGCCGCCACCGCGTCCGTACCGTCAATCACATTGGATGTCAGCCCCAAATAAAGTCCCATCGCGCCGGTGGCGCGCGACAAAAAGTAGGTGCCGGCAACATCCGGGAACAAACCAAGTTTGGTTTCGGGCCTGGCCATCTTGGTTCGGTCACCGACGATACGAAACGTGGCACCCTGTGAAATACCCATGCCGCCGCCCATGACGATGCCATCCATCATTGCGATGTAGGGTTTGCCGGTCGACTTTAAAAACCGATGCAGCTGGTAGTTGAGTGTGTATTCGGTAATGAAAAAGTCTTCATGCAGACGTGGGCCGAGGCCGGTGATGCTGTTGTAGAGGCCGCGCACATCGCCGCCCGCGCAGAAGGCTTTTTCGCCACTGCCGCTTGCAACAACGGCATAAACGTTTGCATCATGCGCCCATTGGTCAAACAGTTCACGCATGCGCCGCAGCATATCAAGCGACAACGCATTAAGCGCCTGTGGGCGATTTAGAGTGAGGTATGCGACGTGGTTGCGGACTTCGACGAGGATTTCGTCGCTAGGAGAGTTAAGCATGAACGGAAACTAAAGTCGTTTATTGGCGGGGCGTTTCAACTATTTATGCTTCAAAACGCCCGTGGATATTAGGGTTTACTTGTTTTTCCAGTTCGGTTTGCGCTTCTCCAGAAATGCGTTCACACCTTCTTGCTGGTCTTCAAACGTGAACAGATCCATGAATCGCTCGCGCTCTAACGCAAGGCCTGCAGTGCGCGGGATGCCATTGCGGGCATTGTGCATGAGCGACTTGCAGAACGATACCGACTTCGGCGACAGCGTGGCAACGCGCTCGGCCATTTTTATGGCGGCGGCGAGTGACGTACCTTTATCCACCACTTCCTCAACCAAACCAATACGTAGCGCTGTTTCCGCGTTTACGCGCTCGTTGGTCAGAATCATGCGTTTGGCCCAACCTTCCCCCACCAACCAAGGCAGGTTTTGTGTTCCGCAGCCGCCGGGCAGTAAGCCAACTGCCGGTTCGGGCATTGCCATTTGTGCGTGAGTTTCGGCGATACGAATGTCACACGCCAGCGCGCCTTCGAGTCCGCCACCCATGCAGTAACCATTGATTGCGGCAATGGTGACAAAGCGCGCGTTCATCCAGACCTCAAAGGCCGCGCCGAAGGTATGGATGAAATGGCGCGCTGCCATGATGTGCTTTTCATCACCACCTTGGAAACGGTTCAAGTCGGCACCAGCGGAGAAAAACTTCTCACCTTTGCCGGTCAAGACTGCCGCGTAAATGTTGTCGTCGGCTTCAAGCTTGTGCGCCAGGTCTTTGAGTTCGCTGAGGGACTCAGGCGTCCAAGTATTGGCAGGAGGGTTGTTTAGTGTGACCACACAGGTGTGGCCGACGATCTTTGTCTCAATCATTCGTCGTTCCCTTTTGTCATTCCGACCGAAGCGCAGCGGAGCGGAGGAATCTCATCTGGAAACACCAACGTACATCGACGGGATGAGATCCCTCATTGCATTCGGGATGAAAGTGAAAAAAATTAGTCTTTCCTGTATAACTTAATGATGCTCGAAAAATCCAACGCCCCATTGCCCATCGTCGAATGCATTTGGTAGAGCTGCTGTGCTGCAGCGCCGAGTATCACGGGTTGTTTTGCGGCCTTCGCTGCTTCGGTCACCAACGTCAAGTCCTTAAGCATCAGATCCGAACCAAACCCACCGCTGTAGCCACGGTTCGCCGGTGCCGTCGGCACCACACCTGGGTAGGGGTTATAGGTGTCCGACGACCAGCAACGTCCACTCGAGGTATTCGCAATACCGGCAAACACGTTCGCATCCATACCAAGCTTGGTGGCCAATGCCATGCCTTCCGCGGTGGCGATCATCTCAATGGCCAGCATCATGTTGTTGCAGATCTTGGCGACCTGCCCGTTACCCGCATCACCGCAGTGAACGATGTTCTTGCCCATTCCTTCGAGAACGGGTTTTGCGCGTGCAAAGTTTTCCGCAGTGCCACCAACCATGAAGGTGAGTGTGCCGGCTTCTGCACCGCCCGTTCCGCCCGAAACCGGAGCGTCAATCATCGCCAAACCTTTCCCCATTGCATCCATCGCCACGTCGCGAGAGGTGTGGGGGTCAATGGTTGATGAGTCGATGAGCAATGTGTTCGGTGCGGCGGATGCAAGCACGCCGTGTGCTTCCTGATATACCCGACGCACGTGCGGAGAGGAGGGCAGCATGGTGATGACCACGTCAACGTCCATCGCGCATTTGCCCGCAGAGGTGGCAGCTTCGCAACCGAGTTCAGCCAGTGGTTTGACCAACGCTGGAACGATGTCGAACACTTTTAGCGTGTGGCCATGCTTGAGGAGATTCCGAACCATCGGATTACCCATATTCCCCAGACCAATGAACCCTATCCTCATAAATCGCTCACTTTCGTCACAATACTGCGTTGCGTTCGCTTGCCGTACGACTTGTACTATCTGTGCTCGTGCGCCTTGTCTTGCTTGAAATTAAGCAATTTCTGAGGCGCTCGTCTTCGTGCTTGAATTGACGCCTAGTTCTTCACTATCCCGAACACAAGGAAACCAACACCAAACAGCCCAACCATAAACCATGCGAAAGCCCATTCACCCCAATCTAAATAAGCAGCAGATTTAGATTTTAGGCGCCACTCACGCTTCTTTCTTGCGCGAAAGTCACGGGAAACCCAATACAAGACACGCGCTAACGCAGCCACGAGCAGCCCAATAAAGGACACTACAGAGTCGAGGCCAGCGACGTATGACATTACTTCAAGCTAATCGTGGTATTCACACCGCCACTGACAGCGGCATCATCAAACCATCTTGCCGTGATGGTTTTTACCTGCGTATAAAAATGCACCGCCTGTTTGCCATACGGCCCCAAGTCACCCAGCTTTGAGCCGCGCGAACCGGTGAAGCTGAAGTAAGGGACCGGCACCGGGATTGGCACGTTGATTCCGATCTGGCCGACGTCGATTTCGTTTTGAAACTTGCGTGCAACCGCGCCTGACTGCGTAAAGATACCGGTGCCATTACCGTATGGATTGGCATTGGTCAGCGCAATCGCGTCATCCAACGTATCAACGGCGACGATTACCAACACCGGGCCGAAGATCTCTTCCTTGTACACCGTGTGATGTGGCTTCACGCCAGAGAGGATCGTCGGCGCGATGAAGTTGCCATTCGGGTAGCCGTCGACGTTTGGGTTGCGGCCGTCGAGATCAAGTTTGCAGCCCTCTTCAACTCCTTTGGCAATCAAACCCTCAATGCGCGCCTTGGCTTGTTTGGAAATCACCGGCCCGACGTCCGTGCCCGCGACTGTGCCACCATTCACCTTGAGCGTTTTGGCTTTGGCAACAATATCCGGTACCCAATCAAAGGCTTCGCCAACCAGCACCGCGACAGAGGTCGCCATACAACGTTGTCCGGCGGCGCCGAACGCGGCACCAACCAAAGCGTTGAGAGCTTGGTCTTTGTTCGCGTCTGGCATAACAATCGCATGGTTCTTTGCACCCATCATGCACTGCGCGCGTTTACCGTGAGTAGAGGCCAAGTTGTAAACATGTTCCCCGACGTGGCAGGAACCGACAAACGAAACAGCCTTTACTGCGGGGTGTGTACACAAACGGTCCACCGCCTCTTTGCCGCCGTGTACGACATTCAGCACGCCGGGTGGCACACCGGCTTCAATGGCCAACTCAGCAAGCAGAACGGTCGTCATCGGATCTTGCTCGGAAGGCTTTAGCACAAAGGTATTGCCGCTGACAATGGCCATTGGGAACATCCACAGCGGGATCATCGCTGGAAAGTTAAACGGCGTGATGCCCGCACACACCCCGATCGGCTGACGGATGAAATAAGTATCGACACCGGCGGCGACGTTCTCGGCCATCTCGCCTAGCGACAATGTGCCGATGCTCGCGGCGTGCTCGACGACTTCAAGGCCACGAAACACATCTCCCTCCGCGTCGGGCAATGTTTTACCTTGTTCGGCAGTCAGGCAGGCCGCGAGTTTTTTCATATCGCGACGGATCAACTCTTGAAGTTTGAGCATGATGCGGGCGCGTTGACCGATCGACGTGTTTTTCCAAATCTTGAATGCCTCGGCAGCTGCTGCAATTGCTGCGTCAACCTCGCCGCTAGCACACATTGGGACACGCGCCAGCACTTCCTGTGTTGCCGGGTTGACGATGTCACGCCAGTCGGAGGAGTTTGATTCGCGCCACTCGCCATTGATCAGTAGCTTGACAGTAGCAATCGCGTTGGGTTGAAGCACGGCAGCCATGAAGCGTCTCCTCAAATTATTTGAAAATTATACGCTTCGGACTGTTTTTGATTTGAGTTGGACGCCTTAGGCTAAAAGTGCAAGACGCCCGATTGGCGGTCGTTGCCAAGCCGAAAAGCTTGGAAATACCCGTCGTTATTAGACTTTGTTCGGCGCTTCAAACGCAAAACAGGCTCCATCTGCGGGTGTGGCCAAGCGGTAGCGCAGGGGCCGCGCAACGCTTAGGATACAACCCGAATCAAGCGGCTAGTGCCGAGGCTACTCAGCAAAGGCAAACAGAACGGCATCCGCTGGCACCATCTCCCCCACCTGAAACGCGACGCGTTCGACCACACCGTCGCGCGGACTGACAATGGTGTGCTCCATCTTCATCGCTTCCATGATGATCAGCGGCTGACCTTTGCTGACCTTGTGGCCTTCGGCTGTCATGAGTTTCACGACGCGCCCGGGCATCATCGCAGTTAAACGACCGTCATTGACGCTGTTATCACCTTCAAAATGGTACGGATCAAACAGTGTGAGCGCCACCCGTCCGTTCTCGGCCAAAATCGTGATGTTGTCGCCAGCATGAACAAAACGAAAAGCTTTTGCATTGCCGTCCAAGCGAATTTGTAATGCGCCATCTGTGCGCTCAGCCCACGCAAAATGACGAACGATATCGCCGTGTTTGAAGCGCAAACCATCCCGGTTTCGTTCGACATGGCAGACGATTTCTTCTTCTCCGGCCCTAAACTCAATCAAACGTGACGCGACGCTATTCAGCCGCCAGCCGGCGGCGTTGTCCCATACATCGGGCGAAAGCGGGCCGTGGGATTGTTCCGACTGCAAAATCCCCGCGCACGCGGCTGCCAATATGAAGTCATCAATGGCCGTGGATCGCAGCAACGCCGTTTTGTGTTTGGCGATAAAACTTGTATCGGTGTCGCCGGCGAGAAAAGCCGTGTGTTGCACCAACGATTGCAGAAAGCCAAGATTGGTTTTGACGCCAATCACCTCTGTCTGTGCCAGCGCCGCCTGCATGCGACGGATGGCTTCGGGGCGGTCACCACCCCAGGTAATGAGTTTGGCAATCATCGGATCATAAAAGATGCTGACCTCATTACCCGTTGTTCTCCCCACCGCCACACCCGTGTCGAGGCGAACGTCTTCCCCGTCAATCAGTTTCGGTGTGGCGAACAAGTGTATCGGGCCGACTTCCGGCAGGAAATCGTTTTCGGGATTCTCTGCACAGATGCGCACTTCAATGGCGTGTCCGCCGGTGATGATCTCGCTTTGGCGCAGCGGTAACTCTTCTCCAGCCGCCACGAGCAATTGCCACTCAACCAAATCTTCGCCGGTAATCATTTCGGTGATCGGGTGCTCTACTTGCAACCGCGTGTTCATCTCCATAAAGAAGAACTCACGATTTTCACCAGCAATGAACTCGATCGTTCCAGCGCCACGGTAATTGATAGCGCGTGCCGCAGCAACGGCGGCGGCACCCATGGTGTCGCGCATCAAATCATCAACTTGATCCAAAAATGGCGAGGGCGTTTCCTCCAATATTTTTTGATGACGGCGCTGGATCGAGCATTCACGCTCAAACAGATGCACCACGTTGCCGTGGGTGTCGCCAAACACTTGAAACTCAATATGGTGTGGACCCTTGATAAATCGCTCAATCAATACGTCGTCATCACCAAAGGCATTTTTAGCTTCGCGTTTTGCGGCGTCGAGTTGCGCCATAAACTCATCGGCCTTCTCAACCAAACGCATGCCTTTGCCACCACCGCCGGAAACAGCCTTGATCAGCTGTGGATAGCCAATTGCCTTCGACTGTGCGGCAAGAAACAGCGGATCCTGATTGTCGCCGTGATACCCCGGCACGACCGGCACACCGGCGGCTTCCATCAGGGCCTTCGCAGCGCTCTTCGATCCCATTTTTTGAATTGAATCCGGTGTTGGACCAATGAATGCAATACCGGCGTCTTCACAGGCTTGTGAGAAGGATTCGTTTTCGGAGAGAAAACCGTAACCCGGATGAACCGCCTCC
>JBEILF010000139.1:0-6379 GCA_040379385.1 Burkholderiales bacterium
GCTATTTGCGGAGCTACATCAGCACGTCTTTGAGTCCGGCGTGCTGCCAGTGCTCTACGCGCTTGAACTCGGCGGTGAGGCAGAGCGTGCGTTTAACGCCACCCAGTTCTTCCTTATCGGCGCAATCGAAATCACCTTGCTCGCGATTGTGCTTGGCGCGCTGGAGAAGTGGCGGCCGGTAGAAGAGCAGCCACATACCGAATGGAAGAAAACCGACGCGCTGTACACGATGTTGCATCGCTTGGGTTTTGTGCCGCTGCTGTTGTTTTTTTTGTTGATGCCGTTGGTCGATGCCCTCGACGGCGCGTTACGGATGCACAACATCATCCCGCCGAATCTAGAAGATTTGGTGCCATGGCTGGCGGGTGCACCGCTTGTATCGTTCCTAGTTTATTTGGTCGTTCTCGACTTCGTCGCCTACTGGTTGCACCGGTGGCAGCACCGATTCAACTGGTGGTGGTCGCTACACGCGCTGCATCATTCACAACGCGAGATGAGCTTTTGGTCTGATGATCGCAATCACCTGCTGGACGATCTACTGATCGACAGCGCCCACGTCATGGTGGCTTTGTTGATTGGCGTCCCGCCCGGCCAGTTTATTGCGCTGGTAGTGGCATCACGCATGATCGAAAGTCTTTCGCACGCCAATTTGCGCTTGCACTTCGGGCGTGTTGGGGAACGGCTGCTGGTCAGCCCGCGATTCCATCGCGTGCATCATGGGGTAGGTGTTGGCCATGAGGGGCGCACGCAAGGCTGCAACTTTGCCGTGCTATTTCCGATTTGGGATGTGATGTTTGGCACGGCTAACTTTGAATGCACCTTTCCGGCGACGGGTATCCGCGACCAAGCGGATGGCCGCGAATACGGCGACACCTTCTGGCGGCAGCAGTGGCTGGGGTTGCAGCGCATGCTGGCCCGGCAGTAGGTGTCTGAAGTTAAATTCGCATCCATCTCTTTTGGCACAATCCTCGAACGCAAAGCTTTTGAATGTCCGATAGCCCAGAATCCCCCGCAACAAACGCAGCACGAGCGAAATCGCCGGTAACACCACCTCCGCAGGCCAGTCATGTGGCGACCATCAAGTCGCTGGATCACGAGGGCCGTGGCGTTGCACACGTCGACGGCAAAGTTGTCTTTGTTGAGGGCGCGCTGCCGTTCGAGACGGTGACATACCATCCGGCACGCAAGAAAAAGCAATTTGAGACGGCGTCGCTGGTCGACGTTAAGGTGGCCTCGCCGCAGCGGGTGATACCTGGCTGCAAGTTTTTCGAAATCTGCGGCGGTTGTGCTTTGCAACATGCGGATTTGCGCTTGCAAGTCGCATCCAAACAACGCGTACTGGAAGATAACCTGCGTCGCATCGGCAAGGTTACGCCGGGGCAGATTCTGCCGCCGATTTACGCGGCACCTTGGGAGTATCGCCACCGAGCGCGTATCTCCGCGCATTACGTCGCCAAGAAGGGCGGGGTTCTGGTAGGTTTCCGCGAGCGTAAATCCAGTTTTGTCGCCGATATGCGCTCTTGCGAGGTACTAGCCGGCGGTGTCGGACGCCTGATTGCACCACTGCGTGAACTGATGTCGTCATTGGACGCAAAGGACCGGATGCCCCAGATTGAATTGGCTGTCGGTGAACGCGTCACGGCACTGGTAATTCGTAACCTTGAAGCGGTTTCTGCGGTCGATGAGGCGAGGCTCATGGCGTTCGCGGATCGCTATCGCGACTCACACCGGATTCAGTGGTGGTTGCAGCCGAAGGGCCCAGAAACCGCCTATGCTTTTTACCCCTCGGACGCGCCTGAGCTGACCTATCTGTTGCCCGAGTTTGACTTGGAAATCTTGTTCCGACCAACCGAATTCACCCAGGTTAATCACCGTGTGAACCGCCTGATGGTCGAGCGGGCGATCAATTTACTCGATCCACAGCCGGGTGAAACGGTAGCAGACCTTTTCTGTGGCCTGGGTAATTTCACGCTGCCCATCGCACGGCGCGGGGCAAAGGTTGTTGGCGTCGAGGGAAGTGCGTCTTTGACCGAGCGTGGGACTGAGAATGCACGGCGAAACGGTCTTGCCGCTAACACTTCTTTTTTCGCGGCAGATTTGTATACCGATCAGGAGAGCGCCATGCGGCGCGTGCCTGCCGTCACCAAGATGTTGATCGATCCACCACGTGATGGGGCGATGGAGGTTTGCAAGTTGTTGACCGTGGAGGCAAGACCCGAGTTAAGGCGCTTGGTTTACGTCTCGTGCAGTCCCTCGACGTTGGCGCGTGATGCGGACGTACTGGTAAACGTGAATGGATTTCGTTTAACGGCGGCGGGTGTTGTCAACATGTTTCCGCACACTGCGCACGTCGAGTCGATTGCGGTGTTTGAGCGTTGATGGTCGTTTGGAATTTTCAGCAGAATAAAAAACGGCCATCCGAGGATCGAGCCGTTCAAATAAAGTGTTGAAGTACAATGGCCTCCATCAATGGGGGCCATTTTTTTGGCAAAGATCAGGCCGCATCCACGAGTTCCAGCCGAGCATGAGGGGTTGCAGGTCAATCACTGCAAGAATCCCCATTGCGCAAACTTTGGCGTCCCGGCGCCGGAATCCAGAGGCCGAAAGGGCCTGAAACCCGATTTAATCGGTGCCTACACGGTCGCAGGTAACAGCGAGAACGGGCGGTTTCTCACTTGTGGCCTGTGTGGACGCACGGCGGTGCTTTACAGCAACGTCGGCATCGCGGACGAAATCAAACGATTTGACATCCGCGCGGAACGCGCGGCGAGCACGGGATGCCCGAATGAGAGCTGTGATGCCTTTGGCTCCACCGTCGTCTCGACTCCCGATGCCTACTACCGTCATGGACACACCGCCGCAGGAGCCGACCGATTCCGATGCCGAACCTGCGGCAGCACCTTCTCCGCCGCAGCACCGGTACGACGTCAACGACGACCCGAACTGTCGATTCAGGTCCTCAAATTGCTGGTCAACAAGGTCCCGATGCGCAGGATCTGCGAAGTGCTCGATCTCAATCCCGCAACGCTCTACAACAAGATCGGCTACCTCGCGGAAGTCGCCAGTGAACAAAGCGCTCGCTTTGAAGCGCTTCTAAGCGACCCAGCACGGGCCCCGTCGCGAGCATACGTGAGCGCCGACCGCCAAGATCATGTTCTGAACTGGGGCACCCAACTCGATCGGCGCAACATTTGGCTAGGTGCGCTCGCGGCCGTTGAGAACAAGACGGGCTACGTCCTTGGTATGCAGCTCAACTTTGATTCATCCCTAAACGCCGAAGACGTCGAGGCAGACGCAATTGCGTGCGGTGATTATGATTTGCCCTTGCCGTATCGCCGCTACGCGAGACTCTGGTTACGGCGTGAATACAAAGAGACAACAGGCGCGCTCAAACCGGTAGAAGGATTCGATACGGGCGTACAGCTTAAGTTACCTCACTCGGGCCTACAGGTCCACCTGCAGTACACGCAACAAGCGCTGATGTTCCACGTCCAGCGGTTACTTCAGCACGTCGACAAGGTGCGGCTCTTCGTCGACCGAGACCCCGGCTTCGCGAGCGCTTGTATGTCGCCGTTCAAGGCGCAAATCCTCGCGCGGCGCGTCGAGGTCTTCGCCATCGGCGGGCCAAAGTCCATGACCATGGCACAGAAGAAAGTCGTCATCGCGCAATACAATCGAGAGTTCGACCGATTTCGCGACAGCGTCGTCGATGTCGGCAGCAAGAACCTTCGGCACCTGTATGTCCGCCAACAGCTTGAAGCGTGGCTTGCGCGGCGCAAAACAGGTGACCCTTTTCGGTACCCGCTTGCTGACATGGCCGAGCCTGGCAAAGACGTTTGGCACCTGACCGACTTCGGCGAGATGGATCTGGATCATCTGGCAAATCTCTACATGCGCGTCTCGTTACGCGGCGTAGACCGGTTTTTCATGCAAGTCAGGCGCCGCCTCTCGATACTGGAGCGCCCCATCTCCACTGGCAACAGTAATTATCGCCGGTGGAATGGCTATGCTGCCTACAGTCCGCTAGTCGCCGAACGGGTGCTGCGCATTTTTCGCAGCTATTACAACTTGGCGTTGGTCGGCGAGGACCGAAAGACTCCTGCGATGCGGCTTGGCCTCACCGATCAGCCGGTGCCCTTAGCGGATTTGGCGGCTTTCCCGCGCGTCCCGAGACCATAGCGCTCGATTGCGCTTTTATCGGCGAGCTCGATCAACCGGCGAGGGTCATCAGCGAGATCGAGCCGGTATAAGTAGATGAAGTACTGCGCGAGACACTGCCGCAGTCGCACCTGCCAAATCCACTGGCGACCGACCTGCTTCATGCCGAATTCCTGCGCCACCACAGCAGCTTGGCTTGACGTGAACGCGCGATTGGGGCGGGCATCAAGGGAGACGAAGGTGTTCCATCCGACATCCTGAGCGACCTCAACAGGCGCCGATACATCAATGGGCTTCGCACGAATGAAGCGTTGCAATACCAGGTCGATGAACGTCTCTTCGCTTTCGTCAAAGACGCGCGCGTGCCAGCGGGTGCCGCCGAAGACCAAGGCATGCGGCCAGATGCGACGCTCGCGCGGCTTGCCATTGCGCAGTGACTGATACGTGACCGCGAGTCCGGTCCGTGATGAGATGGCGCGCGTGATTGTGTTCAGTACGGCCGATTCCAGCTTCCCCTTGGGCTGAGGAACCGCATCAGCAGCCACCATGCCAGCCATCGCCGGCACGGTGGCTGACTTATCGCCATCGGTGAAGGTCCGGAGCAGGGCTAAGTATTCCTCCGCAGAGCCCTTACCAATACGCGGCTTGAAGCTCGGCAGCGGGCGGTATGCCCGCGAGCGTTCGTCGTACCAGATGTTGCCCGGGAATGTGTCCTTGTAAAGGCGGAAGTCCTTGGTCACATGATTGCCGCTGACGTTGAAGACGCGCGACACGCGCGGGCGATCGACCGCCCCTTCCCAATAGGCGACAGACTCAATGAAGGTGAGTCGCTGTCGTTGCGAGAAACCCAAATTGTCGAGCGTTCGAATCAAATGGTTGACCTAATCATTTTGCGTATCGTACCGATTTAACATAGTCTAATCATTTTGCAGGCCCTACGCAATTTGATTGACACTGCCTCCTAGGGATGATAACCTATCTGCGCCATGGTTACCCCTACATCTTCTTCGTCAACGACCGACCGCTGGCTGCAAAGCTTAGGCTACGATGGCGCAGTCGGTGTGCTGCGTCGCCACGAAGATGACGTCCCCGCCGACCATCCGTATGCCCGCGAGATTGCGCTGATGCTCAAACGTGGTGGCGACATCGGCTCATCTGCCGTATTTGAAGTCGACCATGTGCCCGCCGTCTGCTTCATCGAGGCGGGTGACAGAGGCGCTGTAAGCGCGGCATTGATCAACGAAGTACGACGCAAGATCTGGAACCAGAATCTCGTTGCCATCATCTTGGTCATCGAAGGCGATGAGGCTCACGCATACGCGGCCCCTCGCCAAATCGCCGACACGGTTCCGCTTCACTTGAACGAGGCGTCAACGACTGGCCCGTTCTCGGCGGCCGAAATCGCGAGTGGCGACATCTATACGCGCCTCCCCCGCTGGTTCGAGCGCAAGCACTGTGTGGACCGCGTATTGCTCGATAACCTCGGGGTTGCCGTCGACAAGCTCGGTGCGGAGGGTCTCACTAAAGACCAGGCGCAACTCGTCCTAGGTAAATGCATTTTCGTCTCCTATCTCGAAGACCGAGAGATCGTCGCGGACGAGTACCGGGCGACGAATCAGTTACGGAAGCTCGCCGCGCTGCTTAAGGATGGCGACGCAAAGGGACTTGATCGGCTTTTCCGGCAGCTCAAGTCGGACTTGAACGGTGATATGCTCGAAATCGACGGTGGCGCCAACGTGGACTGGCGAAACCTCAACGTCAGCGCCTTCGACCTGCTCGCAAGGTTTCTGACGCAGACAGACCTCATCTCGGGCCAACAGTCCTTTTGGCCTTACGATTTCAAATACATCCCCGTCGAACTCGTGTCGGGTATCTACGAGACGTTCCTGGGTGAACATCAGGTCGCCAACGGCGCCGTCTATACGCCGCGGCATCTCGCTTCACTGGCCGTTGAAGAGGCCTTCCGTGATATCAAAGCGCCGTGGCAAGAAGTCGTACTCGACGGTGCCTGTGGCTCGGGTATCTTGCTCACGACCGCCTACCGTCGTATGTTGGGCTCGGCGCGCGCCGCCCAGCAGAAACCCCTGACTTACGAGCAACGGCAGCAAATCCTTCTGGACGGCATTCGCGGTGGCGACATCTCGCTCGCCGCGTGCAAGGTGACCGCGTTCAGCCTCTACCTGGCGTTACTAGAGGATTTAGCGCCAAGCGACATTGCCAA
>JBEILF010000140.1:0-6371 GCA_040379385.1 Burkholderiales bacterium
GGCGTATTTTGATGATGCCCAGCGTCAAGCGACCAAAGATGCCGCCCGACTCGCCGGCTTGAATGTGCTGCGCTTACTCAACGAGCCTACAGCCGCAGCGATTGCCTACGGCCTCGATAACGCCAGCGAAGGAATATTTGCGGTATTCGACCTTGGCGGTGGTACGTTCGATATCTCTATCCTCAAATTGACGCGCGGCGTATTTGAAGTGTTGTCAACCAACGGCGACTCCGCGCTAGGTGGTGATGACTTTGACCAAGCCATCGCCGCGCACTGGCGCAAAGTGCATGGGCTGGCGAGTGCGAATCACAAGGATCTGCGCCGCATATTGATGGCTGCGCGAGCAGTGAAGGAAGATCTCACTACGGTTGAAGAAGCGTCGGCTGAAATTCAACTCAGTTACGGCCAGACACTTAATGTGAAGCTGTCGCGTGCCGAGTTTCACAACATGACAGCGCAGTTAGTGGAGCGCACATTGTCGCCGGTAAAAAAGGCGCTGCGGGATGCCAAACTGTCCGCAGCCGACATCACCGGTATCGTGATGGTCGGTGGAGCGACGCGCATGCTGCATGTACAGGCCGCAGTGAATCGGTTCTTCGGTAGGCCGCTGCTCAATAACGTTGATCCTGACAAAGTGGTGGCACTTGGTGCCGCAATTCAGGCAAATGTGCTGGCCGGTAACAAATCTGGCGACGATATGCTCTTGCTTGATGTCATTCCACTTTCCCTAGGCATTGAGACGATGGGCGGCTTGGTGGAAAAATTGGTACCGCGCAATTCGACCATACCGGTGGCCCGTGCGCAGGAATTCACCACATTCAAAGACGGCCAAACGGCGATGACGATGCACGTGGTGCAAGGTGAACGTGAGCTGGTGAAGGATTGTCGTTCACTCGCGCAGTTCACCTTGCGTGGTATACCGCCGATGGTTGCCGGGGCAGCGCGCATTCGCGTCACATTCCAAGTCGATGCGGACGGATTATTGTCGGTCGTTGCACAGGAATTGACTAGCGGTGCAGTCGCACAGGTCGATGTCAAACCATCCTATGGCCTAACAGACGCAGAGATTGCCACTATGTTGCAGGCAAGTTTTACCTACGCCAAGGACGACGCCGCAGCCCGAGTTTTGGCCGAAGCCAGAACCGACGCACAACGTCTCATAGAAGCCGTGCGAGCGGCGATGGCGGCAGATGCCGATTTATTGAGCACGACAGATCGTACGCTGATATTGCAGGAAATTGAGCGCTTGTATCACTGCCAGTTGGGTGCTGATGCAACAACGATCAAGGCATCGATTGAAAAACTCTCGACGGCAACAGAGACCTTTGCCGCAAAACGAATGGACAAAAGTGTCGCCAAGGCGCTTACTGGAAAGTCACTCAATGAGATTGCAAAAATTGATCCCTAATTGGTAAAGACTGAACAATGACAATCATCACAATTCTTCCGCACGAAAAACTCTGTCGCGCGGGTGCTACGCTCGATGTAGCGCCCGGAACATCGCTTTGTGATGCGATGCTGCAAAACAATATCGCCATCGAACACGCCTGCGAAAAATCGTGCGCATGTACCACCTGCCATGTGGTGGTTCGAGAGGGCATTGAGTCGCTGCCTGAGGCGGCAGAAAAGGAAGAAGATATGCTCGACATGGCTTGGGGCCTGACGCCACAGTCGCGTCTGTCGTGTCAGCTTGTGGTCGGCACAACGCCGCTCACCATTGAAATTCCGAAGTACACCATCAACCATGCACGGGAGAACCACTGATGTCGCTCAAATGGACTGACACCCTTGAGATTGCGATTCAGCTTTCTGAGGCGCATCCCGAGATAGACCCAAAGACGATTCGTTTCACCGACCTGCATGCATGGGTGATGGCACTGGAAGAGTTTAGCGATTTACCCGACCGATCAGGAGAAAAGATACTAGAAGCGATACAAGCGGCCTGGATTGATGAGCGGGAGTAGCAATTTCACCAGACTTGTCCCGGCTTAACGTCGGCGGCTTGGGCGAGCACCCAATATGCTTAAACGCCATACAACTGAGTCATCAGGCTGCTGTGTCTGCGTTCAAACCAAAGGCTGCGCTTAGCGGGAACCCAGTTTGCTTCGCCCGAAGCACGCTAGTTGTTGTGCCCAAGCCAAGTGGTCCGAGGCCCACTTGCCTTGTAATCCGACGCTACCGCGTCAGCCGATGCATCAAGATCGCCGAACGAATCGCATTGCGTTCAATCGACTCCGGATTCAGATACTCACTCGGCGAATGTGAGCCGCCGCCGACTGCGCCCAGGCCATCCAAGCAATCCAATCGCGACGCGACGAATTGAATGTCACCGGCACCGCGTGTGCTTGGTGCGGTGAGTTCAATTTTGCCGAGACCCGCATCGAGATTCGCCTGTGCATATACGTTGAATATCGCCAAGTTGCCATTGGTCGGTGCCATCGGTGGGTACGATTCAGCAAAGGTTACGGTGGCACTCGTGCCGTTCAGACTCTTGCTGACAATTTCGGTCATGCGTGCGCACACGCGGTCGCGCTGCTGATGGGTGAGGTAGCGCAGGTCGCCAGTAATGCTGCCCTTCGGTGGAATCACGTTGCGCTTGCCGGTCGCTGTTCCTTTCGACAGCACATCGTCGAATTCCACCTCGGTGTCAACCAGCATCAGCCCAACGCTGTAGGTTAGGTTGGGCTCCTGCAGCTCTTCGCGAAATGCGTTGATGATCCGCGTCGCTTCATAGCCGGCACCATAGCCGCCTATGGCACCAAACACAGCGGAAGAATGGCCCTGGCGCGCGGTGATAGTGACCGTAAAGCCGCCAGAGGCGCGGCGCGCGGTTGAGGCAAATTCGTTACCGTTGACGTCGCGAATCATTCCCTCAAAGGCGAGTGCAACGTCGCTTTGTTTGGCGAGCGCAACCATGTGGGCCCGCGAAGTAGCGATTGGGTCGCCGACGCGTGCCTCATCCCCCGTGAAGATCACCGAAATCGTTGCCTGATCGAGGGTGTTGGCCGCCTCATGGCGCGAAGGACTTCGATGAGGATGACGTTACCGCCTTTCATGTCCGATACACCCTGGCCAGTGATACGTTTGCCGTCAGGTTTCCATGCCGTAACGGAGCTATGTTTTTCGAACACGGTATCGAGGTGGCCAATTAGCAAAACACGTTCCCCCTTCTGTCCGCCTGTCGCAAAAGGAGTGGCGACAAGATGTCCCGCACGTCGCATCTCCGGTGGCATCGAGACCCACTCGGTGGCGAATCCCAACGCATCGAGCTCAGCGTGAAACCCTTTGCCCACTTCGCGCACACCCTCATGGTTCATTGTGCCGCTATTGATGTTGGCCGACTTCTCCAGCAGCCTGAGCGTGGCTGGTATGCGTGCCTTGCTGGCACGCCGCCATCAGTTCCTCTTGCAGCGAGAGCGCCGTTGGCGAGGCACCTGCAAACTAAACAACTCCAATAGAAAACAGCGTAGCAACAATTAGGCGGTTCATGCTTTTTGCTCGGTGGTGGTCGACACCTTGATTTTGAGCGGACGTCGACCGAAGTTCAGCGCCTTGCCAGCGAGTAAGGTCTCGACAAAGAAACACAGCAGAGCGAATACAAAACACACAATGCCACCCATGAAGGTGTAGGGTACCAGTGTGCGTGTAGGCGCACCGGCGGTTTCTACTAGGAATAGCATCATTACGGTCGCGCCGATAAAGACCGCCGAGAGAGTCAGCAGCATCATCGCTGCGTTAACAATTCGCCCACGCTTGCGCAGCCGCGCAAGCTCCGCAAAAACATGTGCTTGGTTCGCAAGGCTTTCTTCGGGCAGTGCGTCCATGCGGTCTTCTAACACGCGGCCACGGTCAATGATGCGCGCTAGCCGACCTGCAAGTGCGGAGATCATCGCGCCGATGGCGGTGAGCATGAACACGGGTGCGACGGCGAGTTGAATACTATGTGAGACCGCGTCGATGGCCATTTGTGAATGCCGCAGAAAGAGATACCCTTATTCTACGCGCCGCACCAATTGCTGCGGTCGAAAATCCGTCACAGTCGTTCTGACCGATTCGGCTATGTTGCGCGTGGGCCGGCGACTGTCTCTAGGCGAGGTGCTGGCCAAAGAAGGCGAGCGTGCGTTGCCATGCTAGGTTTGCGGCAGCAGTATCAAAGACTTCCGGTCGGGTGTTGTTGAAGAACGCATGATCGGCCTCGTAGCGATGGATGTCGGGCGATAGCTTCGCGCGGACCATCGCCGTTTCGAGCGCATCGACGGCGGCCGGCGTGCACCAGTCGTCGCGGCTGGCAAAGTGCCCTTGGAAGGGGATCTTGATGTCGGCGGGTGAGGCAAATTCCGCCGGTGGGATGCCGTAAAAACAGACGGCGGCGTTTACCCCCGGCACGTGTACGGCCGAAGCGATGGTGAGTGCGCCGCCCATACAAAAGCCGACCACGCCCACTTTGCTGCCGAGTGTGTGAAGGTGATCCACCGCGCCGCGAATGTCTTGGTGGGTTGCGCCGGGAAAATCGAGGCCGTTCATCATGTGGCTGGCTTCATCGGCGTCTTTGGCGACACGGCCCTCGTACAGGTCGGGCGCGAGTGCGTTGTAACCGGCGGCGGCGAAGCGATCGGCGACGGCGCGGATGTGGTCATTAAGTCCCCACCATTCCTGAATCACCACCACGCCGGGTTTTCCTGTGCCGGACATGGCGAGGTAGCCGCTAGTACTGCCGCCGTCCGGACGCTTAAAGATGACTGATGTGCCGTTGCTCATGATGTACTCCGTAGGTCGATTTAGGATGCGAATGCTACGCCATCCTCTTGTTGATGCAAAGTCGGTTAGCATTTGCTCTTGTGTTCTGGAGAGGTGGCTATGGTTCGCACCATCGCATTGTGGAAGCTAGCCCTATGCGGGCTGTTACTCGCCGGTTGCGCCGGCGACAAGAAACCTGAAGCTGTCCGTATGTTGGGTGAACCCCTGCACCAAGGCCCGCGCGAGGTGGTCACCGATCCGGTGTTGAACGGGGTGTGGATGATGAAGACTGCGGAGCTGGGCGGTAAGCCATTTGCCTTTGCGCCGGATTTCGAGTTGCGGATTGGCGGTAACCGCTACGGAGTTGGGCCCGCCGGAAACTACTACGACCGTGGTCGGATTGAGTTGTTTGGCGATGAGCTTGCGGGACAACCACGACGCCTCGATACCGTTGGTGAGGTTGGGCCGAACAAGGCCAAACGGATCTCCGCGCTTTATCGGCTGGTGGGTCGTGATCTAGAGATTATTTACGATTTGTCCGGTGCGAACCGGCCGGTGGATTTTGTCAGCCGACCGGACAGCCAACTGCTGCGTGTGCTGTACACCAAGAAACTCCAGCAATGACGGGTGTTTTCAGGCAAAAAGGTCTGAAAACAGCCGTCAATTGGCGTTTACTTCTTTTGCGACTTTGATCGGGACACATCATGAGCATCACTACAGAACAACTCGCTGAATTGCTCGCCGGAATCGTGCGGTCACAACAAGCCATCATCGATGCGATTGAAAGTGAATCGGGTGGTTGGCGCAATACGCATCTCATTTCCAAACTTAACACGGCGGCGAATCTGCGGCTGTCGAATGTACGCCTGCTCGACATCCCGTCGCGAGTTTTGCTGCGATCACAAAGTCGTGTACCGATGGATGTGGCAACAATTGCCCGTGATCTCAATGCCGCGCTCGGCACCAGCAGCGCGGCCTCGCTATCGCTCGTCGCCCCGGCCGCAGCCGCCGGAGCAGTCGCTGCAGTTGCCACTATTGCAGGCGTGGCCGCAGTTGCCAGTGCTACGAGTTCCCCGGCGGTTGCGGCGGCCGCACCCGCGGTATCGCCAGACGATGATTTGAATTTTTTTGAAACCTAGTCGGGTTGCCGGTCGAAAAACCTGTTCCGAAGTCGGCTGGTGTCTCGACGGCTCGAGGCGCATCTGATGTCCATCCTGAGCGCCGCCACGCCGCCTGATTCGGCTTGGCGTCTATACTGTCCACCTGCAAATTCACCACCTCGTATTTTCTGTCGCACCGATTCTCCGGTGTAAAAAAGCCCAATGTCCGCGCACTCGCATTCCCACGCTTCAGCTGATCCCGCCGCCCCGCAAAAGACCGCGATGCCCAAGTCCGGGGTCTGGCCCGTCATTCGCTCCTTACTTCCTTACCTGTGGGACTACCGCTGGCGCGTTGCGTTGGCGCTGACCTTCCTTATCACGGCCAAGTTCGCAAACATCGGCGTACCGCTGGTGATGAAACAGATCGTCGATTCACTCGACAAAGACAAGGCGATGCTGGCGGTGCCCGTTATGTTGTTGGTTGCCTACGGTTTGTTGCGATTGTCCACGACGTTGTTTGCCGAGTTGCGCGAC
>JBEILF010000141.1:0-6364 GCA_040379385.1 Burkholderiales bacterium
CAAATTCGCGGCGGGTATTTACAAACGCTCAACTGCTACGGTCGGCAAGCTTGCCATCGGCAAGGCGCTAAACGATTGGACGCGTGGCGAGGGCAGCTTTGGCGCGCTGCTTGGTGCGATTGTGGCGCTGGGCGTGAAGCCGGATAACACACCGGCGTATCCAAAGACGGGGCATTGACTTGCAGCGGGGGAAGGCACACTTCTGACCCATAGCTGACATGGCGGCTGCCCGAAAGCAATGGGATGGACTCCTCCTCACCTAATCGGCATCAACGTGCCAGACTGGAAATTCGAGTGACCAGTCAACAGTGAAAAGGAGTCCAATATGAAGATTATCCGCATCGGCATTGATTTGGCGAAGAACGTATTTCAGGTTCACGGTGTCGACCGTGACGAGAAGCCCGTGTGGCGCAAGAAGCTAACGCGTGAGAACTGGCCGAAGGCGGTGCTCGCTGCCACTGAACCTGATTGCGAGATTGGCATGGAAGCACGCGGCGGTGCGCACCAATGGGCGCGTGAGTTCCAGAAGCACGGCTACACCGTCAAGCTGATTGCGCCTCAGTTCGTGAAACCTTATGTGACGAGCAATAAGAATGACGCCAATGATGCCGAGGCGATTTGCGAAGCGATGAGCCGTCCGAACATGCGCTTTGTCAGACCCAAGAGCGTGGAGAACCAGGATTTACAAGCTGTCCACCGGGTACGAGCTGAAGTGAGTTCGCATCGCAGAGCCAAGGCTAACCAGATACGCGGCCTGGTCTCTGAATACGGATTGGTTGCGCCCAGAGAGTTGCTGCATCTGCGTAAAGCGATACCCTGCTGGCTGGAAGATGCTGAGAACGGATTGGCTGGTCGCTTTCGCCGTCTGCTTGATGGCTTGTGGCAGGACCTCCTAGCCATGGATAAGCGCATGGCCGAGCTCGACGCCGAAATTCTGGGAATCGCCAAGACCGATCCAGTCGCCCAGCGGCTGCAGCAGCTACGGGGTGTCGGTCCGCTCATTGCAACGGCGATGGTGGCAACAGTCGGCGACGCAAATCAACTTACCAACGGGTGCCAAATGGCCGCCTCGATTGGTTTGACACCCAGACAAAACAGTTCGGGAGGAAAGGATCGGCTCCTTGGTATCAGCAAGCGCGGCGACGTGTATTTGCGCAGCCTTCTGATCCACGGCGCGCGATCCATGATGTTCGCTTCGCGGAGCAAGGATGATCGGCTGAGCCTATGGGTGAAGGCAATCGCCGCGCGCAGCCATCCAAACAAGGCGGCTGTCGCGCTGGCCAACAAGACAGTGCGCATCGCTTGGGCGATGATGAAAAACGGCACGGATTACGAACCAAAACTTGCCTCAGGCTGAACCAACAAAAGCGTCAGACGCAAAGATAAGGAACAAGGAGAACCTCACCCACGATTGCGAAGCAACCCCAAGATGGCGAACAGGTCGAACCGGCGTCCGCAAACCCCGAAAATGTCCGAGCCCGAAAAGGCCGAGAAAGCGATAGGGAGCAGACGCGCGAATAGCCCATTATGGTCCTGCATCCAAGAACGGATGCTTCAGTTAGAGACCGAATATACGTTTGCAGTCGTACCTAAACACCAGCAAACGGGATGCTTGCAAACGAGGAGGAGTCCATATACGGACATTCGATTGATTGCGAAAGGTGTTAGCCGACTAAGATCAAATGGCTATCGGCTGAAAACAATTTCAGTCTGTCCTTGATTATTTCTCCCGAAGGCTCTACTTCAGCGCTGCCTTGATCGCTTCAAGCGCCCATTCATCACCATTCTGCTGCCAACCACGCGGGACGAGGCGGTCTGGCATCAGCGGTTTGGCCGATGTGATTGTGCCTTTGTCATCGGTGGATCGAGTGGCCGCGAGAGTGAAGCGGCCAACGGGCTTGGCTACGGCAGAGGCGTCCTCAACGCCGGTCACAGCCTGCCCACTCGCGTCGAAGCCGAAATGCAACTGTAGTCGTGAGAACGAGGTGTCGGCGACATCCGGCAGACCGACAATACGGGCATTCAAATTAGCTTTTGTCGTGCGTGCAAAGGTGACACAAGCGGAATTGCAAAATTGATCGAGCACTAGCGTGACACGACCGGAGAACCCATGTGCCCGGGGCGCATGCTGAATCGCGTTACATTCATCGGTGAGGCTGCCGTCTCCCGTTTGATCGTCGTCGGAAAAACAAAACTTCTGCTGTCGCGGCAACCAGCCGCCTTCAACCGTACTTTCAAACTGTCCGTCACGTTTTAGCGCCTCAATAAACACCTGCGACCTCGACGATCCCCAAAAAAGAGCCTTCCGCACGTTTGGCTGATTAAATTCACGAATCTTTTTGACTTGCCCATAAGGCATCTGAAACGGAGTGGCCGCCAATAACTGCAGCCAGCGCACCACCACTTCACCGCCGCTGTTACCAGCGACATCGATGATGAGATGTTTCACCTTGGGTGAATTCGCCATCCAAAACTCTTCAAAAAAAGTATCAGTCTCTTGCTTCACCGACTTGTATTGTCCGGGTTTGGCGTCATAGACGCGTGACTGATCCGCCGCAAAACTCTCGATGCGCCAAATCTGGGTATCCGGCTGCGCAGGATTGGTAAATACGCATACCATCGTGCCCGTCCAGGTCAACACAAAACCTTCCGGCATCCGCGGCCGCGCATGATCACAAGGTGGTGGATCCTTCGCCTTCGTTTCGGGCAGGGCCGGAGTAGCGGGTGTTGCCGACGTAGGCTGCGTTGGGGGCGTTGGTGGGGCAACTGGCATAACGTTAACCTTCGCCTGAAGGTCCTTCCCGTCGCGGCGTAGCGTCAGCGTGAGCGGTGTCTCGGGCAACCAGAACAAAAACCCGCGCGCCAGATTTCGCTGAAACTCCACAGGGCATTGCCCCGCCAGCGGGTAGCGACAAAAGATTTCGTTCTCGCGCAGCCAGTCATTCATGGGTCGCTGATTCATTGCGATCACGATGTCCCCCACCTTTGGCAGCACCGCATCGGTTGGCTGCGCCTTCGCCCAACGAGCGTCGACACTCGCAACACGCATCACCGGCCGATCCGCAATCGGCGTCAGCGTCTCAGCCCGAATGGTGACTGGCAGCGCCGCACCACTTGGCATCCACTTCTCGTTGAAACCAGTCGCCAGTGAGACGCCAGCGTGCATATTTGGGTATGTCGCCCGCAGGCGTTGGAATACTTGGCCAAGTGCGGCGGGCGTGGTGGCTTCAATTGCCGCCAATCGCAAACGCGCTATCGTGGCTTCCCAGGGTTCGGGTCGCTGGTGACGAATCGTCAACCCATCGCCATCAAGCCGTGTGATTTCTTGAACCACTTTGTCGAATAACGCCGCCGCTTGCTCGCGCGACGGCATGGCGGTATTGGTTGGCGTCGAAGGCAACTGAGCAGCCGCTTGCCCCACAAGTAGCAGCAGAGTGAAAGTGGCTGAGCGCATTTGATGTCTTATCCGAAAGTGGGCGATAGATGGGTAGTTTCAAGCATTTATGTCTGGACGTAGCCATGGATTCTGGGGTTTACCAAAACACCAGAGTCAAATTTTTTTCGGTCGATTCACTGGATCAATATATGAAATCAGACAGCGCTTGCGAACGGCTGCTGTTGGCCGATTTTGCCATTCAAAGCTAGACACCAATCTGCTCCACAAAGAGCCGTCCATCACGCAGGTCGATCAATACTCCCTGCTCGTGGTCGCGTGGCATGAGAGCCAAGTAGAACTTAATGCCGTCGACACAAACAAGTTCATTATCCGGATAGGTCTCGAACGATCCAAGTTGTATGGCCCACGGATGTGGTCGTTCGACAGTCCAAGACACGTCGCCACTTGGCGATCGGATCACGTCAGCGTTTGGCCCCTGCCGCATAAGCATCGCGCCAGGGCGAGGTAAATCAAGTGCCTGAAGCGCTTTGTCCAAATATGACTTTGCGGCGGGAGTGAGCTGGACGACGAACATATTGCCAAATGGTGGTTGTTAACGCTGGTGGCAGAGTGGCACTGTTTTTTTCCTCAATCGGCGCACCAAACTATGAAATCAGAATTGAATCGGGAAGCGCCGCTTGTATGGTTGCAATGGTGTTAACGGTTTGCTTCTGTAACAGTAGAGAAGCCGGGGTGGAGGGGCTAACAGCCGCATCTGCTCTCCTGACCGAGAGACAGACTCCAGAAGAACTCCCCCACCCACACCACCCAGCGTCGATGAGGAATCTAGCGGCCACGACCGCCGAATTGTCCGCAAGCTAACGCAGGTGTGTCCCACCCCAGCAACTTCGAAATTAGTCATGGGAGCTACATCATGCAAACGTCATCCGTTGTCCGCCATATTGGCGCAGATGTCGCCAAAGATGAAGTGGTCTTTGCCTGCGCCGACGCCAGCTTTGCCGTACGAGGCGTCAAGAACCAACGCGCCGAGTTACTCGCGTTTCTGAAGGTGCTGCCCGCCGGCAGCCGCATAGGCCTGGAGTCCACCGGGATCTACCACGAGCTCCTAGCGAACTTGGCCTACAAGCTAGGCTTCGTCGTCTATGTGCTCAATCCCAAAGACGCTCGCAACTACGCCAAAGCGATCGGGTTACGTGGCAAGACAGACCGCGTGGATTCGGAAATGCTGGCGCGGATGATCTCGCGCGAATACGAGAAGCTGCATGCTTGGGTGCCGCCCACGCCGGAACAACGCGAGATTGGCCAGCTGCTTAATCGTCGCGCCAAACTGAGCTCACTGCGCCAGTCGCTAGGCCAGACACTCACAGGCGTAGATGGCTTTAATGCTGATCTCTAGTCCATGCGGAAGCGCTTTGATCAGCTGCTGGCCCGCATCGACGGCAGAGTCAAAGAGTTGAATGAGCGAGACCCTAAGCGCAAAGAGCATGTTCAGCATATGCTGACGCTCGATGGCGTGGGTAAGGTGGTCGCACCGTCACTGGTTAACGCCTTAGAGCGCTTGGCGCTCAAGAGCGCTGACGCCTTCGTTGCCTTTACCGGACTGGATCCTCGGCCGGATGAATCGGGGCGATACCGCGGCAAGCGGCGCCTGTCGAAGCGAGGGCCATCGGAGCTACGCCGGCTACTGTACTTGGCTGCGATGTCAGCGAAAAAGACCAAGACCTGGAAGCCGATCTACGAGCACTACAGGGCGAAAGGGCGCTCAAGTACGGCGTCCCTCGTTGTGATCGCACGACGCCTGGCCCGTATCGCTTGGTCGATGTATACCCACAACCGTGAATTCGAGCCAACGCGCTTCAAAAATGCGTTGACATAAACCATAGAATCTTGTGGCCGAAAACATCATCGCCAATCAACAATTGACCGGCACCATAAAATCCACTCGCCCCCGCTGCTGATAGTCAATCGGTGCAAAGTTGTGTAGCTTTCCATTGATCTCCATAGGAGGCAGCTGAACGCGATAACCTGACGCTGGTGTTGCACTTAACGACACAATGGCCACGAACGTCTTGGCCTTGACATGTCCAAACATTACATCCTCTCCATCAGCCGGCAAGCCACCAAGAATCGGCCCAGCAGCGGGAGCAGTTTCCACTGTCACTCGTTCCAGCCTATTACTGCCCGGCTGGATGAAACGAAAAACCTTGCGTTCCCACATCGGCAGCGGACGCATTTCTTCTGGGTGCGTGTCGATTGGCTTAATGCCAATCGCGGGCGTCGGTACGCGTACGACTTGACCCTCAGCTAACGTCATTCCTACCACTAATTGCAAAGGATCATCAATGCCGCGATCCAACGATATCCACACCGGCACGCCGTCAATGTTGTAGCGAACGCTTTTCGCTCCCAAACAATTCGACGTATGCACCACCCCATCCGTTGTGGTTGGTACGTACTCGGTGATGGGCACGATTGCAATACAACCCGCGAGCATTGCAAGCCAGGAGAAAACCACGAGACGCAGGGTTAACAACATGTGAGCGCTTTTTAGCCAACCATGCCGGACAGACTTTTTTTCAAAAAAGACGAAACCGGAGGACGGGAGGGAACGACGGCTTCTGGCCACATTGTACGGGCCTTCAATTGCATCAACGAGTGGAAAGCTGTCGTCATACGCCGGGGTTATCCTGCCACATTTTTTTATCAGCTCCTGCCGAGCGTTTGGCGTCATTGAGGTCGTTGTAAACGATTCAGGAATACCGACATTTCCTTGGCCGCTTGTTTATCACCCTTCGCTTCGGCCGCTGATATGCCCTTCGCATAGGCGTTTACCGCAGCGGTTGTTTCCCCGGTCGCGGTCAACGCCTTGCCGAGGAGTTTCCAAGCCGCGGAGTATTGGGGGTCCTGTACAACAGCGGCTTGTAAATGTGGCGAGGCGGATACCGCATCACCCGCCATCAGGTACGC
>JBEILF010000142.1:0-6357 GCA_040379385.1 Burkholderiales bacterium
CCGTCGGGTGGCGCGTGTTGCTGGTAGGTTTCGCGGCGGGTGGTTTTGTGTTGCAGAAACTCGTCAACACTCGACACCGCCGAGGCGGCAAGTCGCGCGCGCGGCTGCGTTGGGGGTGCCTCCAATGGAAAGATCTCGGCTCGAACCCCACCATCCGCCTGCGACAACAGCCGAACGCGCCAAACCCCTTGCGGATGGGTATCGACCAACCCGCGGAGCGTCGCTCTCGCATTTTGTTCATCGAACAGGAAACGGAAGTGGCGCGCCGAGTTGGCCATCCTCGCCAGATGGCGGTCGAGCAGCACCAACGCCCCCTCCTCCAGCCGAATCGTCTCGAACAGGTCAAACGGCTTTGACGCACGCTGGACAAAACGTGTTTTGTACACCAACTCTGCCGCCTCTCCTTCGACGGTGGAATCAAAGGTGATACCACTGCCAACACCAAAGGTCGCCTTACGCGCCAATCCTTCGCCGGCGATCCACACGCTGCGAATGCCGACGTTAAAACACGCCGCCCCTCCCGGCTCAATCACCCCGATGGCACCGCAATAAGCCCCGCGTGGGCTCGCCTCCAGGTCACGGATAGCGCGCATCGCCTCCACCTTCGGCGCGCCGGTGACCGAGCCACACGGAAACAGCGCACGGAACACGTCGTGTAACGTGAGCCCGGCACGAAGTTTGGCTTGTACGGTTGAGGTCATCGACCACACCGAAGGCAAAGCGTGCAAGGAAAACAGATGTGGCACTTCGACTGAATGCGGCTCGGCGACACGTGACAAATCATTCCGCAACAAGTCAACAATCATCAGATTTTCAGCCCGCTCTTTGGGGGAATGGGTCAGTGCTGCGGCGAGAGCCGTATCGGCTTCGGGGGTATCTCCACGCGGCGCGGTGCCCTTCATGGGTTGCGTCGTGACCTGCCCATCACGAACTGAGAAAAACAGCTCGGGCGACACCGACAGCAACTGGAAATCCCCCGCATCGATAAATACTTGATAACCGTTGGGCTGCGAGGCCTGCAGCGCACGGTAGAACGCAAGTGGATCACCGGCGAAACCGGACGAAAGTCGCGTGGTGTAGTTAACTTGATAAAACCGACCGTCGTGGATGTCATTGCGGATCGATTCAACACAATCCGAAAATTCGCCGGCAGCCACTTCTGAAGTCCAGTCCGTCACGGCAAAGGCATTCCCCTCGCCCAACTTCGGTGTGGCGGATGATGGCATCGCGCCGGCACTCGCGCTGGCGAACTCCGCAAACCAAACCAGCGGCGTGGCAGCCGCCTGGGTCACCAGTGCCGCATCAAAGGCGGGCGCGGCTTCGTGCGCCACAAAACCCACACACCAGCGGCCACGCTGGGCGGCATCACAGACCGCATCCAACACCGGTGCGACTTGCTCAATACGATCGGCAATGTGCACCGCGATTGGCGCACCAAACTGCAGACGTTGCCGCTCTACCTCGGACAGGGTGGGCAGTAACGGAAAGTCGATTTCACAACGAAATGTCATCCGCGTATTCTAGAGGCCGCCAAGCCGCCTATATAATTCAACCCATATGGCGCGCAAGATATTTCCCACGGCAGTTGACTGCGAACTCGCGTTCTATGACGCTTTTGAGCGCGGCGACCTCAAACTGATGATGGCCGTCTGGTCGGACGAGCCCGACACCATTTGTGTCCATCCCCAGGGGCCGAGATTGGCGGGATTATCGGCGATTCGAGACTCCTTCGCCGAAATATTTTCGCATTTACCCACCGCAAGCAAGCCGCGCATCAAGGTAAGCGAGCTACGCAAGCATCAGAGCCAGACCCTGGCCATCCATGCCGTGTATGAGTCATTTGTCGCCGACCCTCCGCCCGCCTCCAGCGGCGGCGAAGTTGTCGCCCCGGCCCCCATATTGGCGACGAATATTTACCTGCTCACGCCCAATGGGTGGCGCATGATCGTGCACCACGCCTCGTTGTCCCCGCAGGGCACCGTTGCCGAAGAACAAGGTGTATCGCGGATCCTGCACTGATGCGTCGATGGGTTGGCAGATGATCTCCATTGTTGTTGGGTTACGCGGTTTGATGATCACGGCAGCCTGCACGCTGTTGTGTTCATTCGCCGTCTTGGCCTCCGGCCCAACATTCGCCGAAAAGGTGCTTCGCACCGCATTTCAGTCGGGCGAGCGGGGCTTTGACTGCGGGGCGGAGTCTGACGAGCCCACATCCATCCTTTGCAACAGCATTTACGATCCATTGCTGCAATACGACTACCTCGCGCGACCGGTGGTGTTACAGCCGCGTGCGGCTGCCGCCATGCCGGAAATTTCGGCAGATGGCCGCACTTATACGATTCGCATCAAACGGGGAATTACCTTCACCGACCAAAAAGTGTTTGGTGGTGTACCCCGCGAATTGACCTCGCGCGACTACGCTTACACCATCAAGCGCCTGCTCGATCCGAAAGTCAAAGCGCAGTGGCAATTTTTAGTTGAGGGAAAGTTTGTTGGCCTCGATGAACTACAAGCGGAAGCAAAAAAGACCGGCAAGTTCGACTACGATAAACCCGTGCGCGGCATTGAAACCCCGGATCCGTACACCCTCATCCTGCGGCTGAAGGAGCCCGATTACAACCTCAACTACATCCTAGCGATGCAGGCCACCGCAGCCATGGCGCGTGAGGTCGTCGAATATTACGGAAGCACGTTTGCGTCGAACCCAGTCGGCACCGGCCCATTCATGCTTAAGGATTGGCGGCGTTCATCTCTGATCACTTTGGTGCGAAATCCAAACTACCGGTCGGATGAGTTTTCTACCGTCGCCGACAAAGACCCGCGTGACATTGCCATTGCCAACGCGTTGCGTGGAAAAAAACTCCCGCAGATTGATCGAATCGAGATCTCGATCATCGACGAAGATCAGCCGCGGTGGTTGGCCTTCTTGAATAACGAGCACGACTATCTGCGCCCCGTTCCCGAGGTGTACGCCGATATTGCGTTGCCCGGTGGCAAGGTTGCGCCCAATCTCGCGGCTCGCGGGATCAGCAGAGTTGCCAACGAACAAGCGTGGCTGATCTACACCATGTTCAATATGCAGGACCCTGTGATCGGTGGCTACACGCCGGAAAAAATCGCACTGCGTCGCGCGATGTCCATCGCCTATCCGGTAGCCGACGAGATCACCATTCTTGAGAAAGGCCAGTCCATCGAGGCGTTTTCTCCAATTGCCCAAGGCATGGCCGGATATACCAATGAACGTGCTACGTGGCACGAATACAATCCCGCTAAAGCCCGGGCACTATTGGATTTATATGGCTACATCGATCGTGACGGTGACGGCTGGCGCGAAGCGCCTGACGGCTCACAATTGTCGATCGACCTTGCATCCTATCCGGTGTTACGCGAACGTCAGCGCAATGAGTTGTGGAAGCGGGCGATGGATGCGATCGGCATTCGCATGACATTCAAGAAGATTGAAAAGTTACCCGATCTGCGTAAACAGGCACAGGCCGGCAAGGTGCAGATGTGGACTTACGGCTGGATTGCAGACTATCCCGATGGCGAGAATTTCTTGCAGCTGTTCTGGAGCAAATCAATCGGTGGCGCAAACTATTCGATGTACAACAAGCCGGAATACGACGCGCTTTATGAACAGATCAAAATCATGCCTGACAGCCCTGCGCGCACCGAACGCTACCGGCAGATGGTGAAGATGTTATGGGTAGATAATCCATGGCGTGTGCATTACCTCAGGCAGCGAACAGTATTGGTGCACCCATGGGTCATCGGCTACAAAAAACACCCGTTTGCCGACGAGCCTTGGGTTTATTTGGATATTGATCTCGCGAAGCTACCAGCCAAGTAACCCGCCCTATGACCATCTCGCCAACCAACATCGCCCGTCTTGCCAATCTCACCAGTCTTGCACTGGTGGTGGTGCTTGCATGGCAGCTCGCCGGGTGGGGCTGGCGGCTCTTTGCGCCAGCGCCGTCGATTATCGAAACGGCCAACGTGGCCCCGGTGGATCGGAGCCTCGCGCGTACTCTGCTGGGTGACCCGGGCGCGGCCGAGCCGGCAGCAGCAAGCTCCGCTGCGACGACCTCTGGCATTCGTCTCAAAGGCGTCTTCGCTGTCGACGGCAAAACACTCTCCGCCGCGATTGTGAACATCGGCGGCCGTGATTTAAGCGTCCGCAACGGTGAAGCGATCAGCGAAGGCGTCAAGTTGGTCGAGGTAGCACCGGGACAAATTGTTGTCTCGCGTGGCGGCGTTCGTGAAACGATTCCAATGGAGCGTATGAGTGCGGCCAACACCAGCGTGGGCGGCAATGTGGCCGGGGCGGGCAAATCTGCAGCGGCACCGCAAGCCAACTTTCGCCTGAACGTCGCATCACAATCGCGCAACAGTTATAGCCTCTCGCGCAGCGAATTGAATAACGTCCTTCAGGACCCGAATCAAATCAACTTTCTCGGCAACATCGCGCCAGCGGCAGGCGGCGGGGTGCAGGTGAAGGACGCGCCGTCGGGCTCACTCGCGCAGAAACTGGGCCTGCAAGTCGGCGACACAATCACCACCATCAATGGCCAACCGGTGACAGGACCAGGCGATCTCGCGCGCTTCTACGGCCAGTTTGGCTCTACAAACAGCATCCGTGCCGAAATCAAACGCGGCGGCGCACCGTTATTGCTGACCTACGCCATTAATCCTTAAGGTGCACAAAGTGCAATAACGGCGGGAGTTTCCAAGCATTAATTCTTGGAAACTCCCGTCAGTACTAGGGTTTTGTTGGCGCGTTATTGGTCAAAATTTCGTTGGTAGCCGGCCGCGGCAACGCCAGTGTCACGACCAACCCGCCGTCTGGATGGTTCGCGATTGACACCTCCCCGCCGTATGCACGCATCAAGTTGTCCACGATTGAAAGGCCCAGACCTACCCCGCCCTCGTCGGCATTGCGGGCACTGTCGACCCGGAAGAACGGCTGCTTGAGCTGACCAAGTGTTGTTTCAGGCACGCCGGGCCCGCGATCACGCACGCTGATATAAACACGGCTATCGTCGGCCGTGGCCGTCAGGTCGATCACTTGATTTGGTGGAGAGTGTTTTAGCGCATTGTCCAGCAAATTGGCCAGTGCACGCTCAAGCCCCCATTCGTTAGCCGCGACTGTCAGCCCCTGAACGCCATCAAAATCCGCGTCGATTCGTTGCGCATGTTCAGGTGGCAGGTCGTTCAACACGCGTCCGATTAGCTCACCGACGCTTACTGCGGAAATCGTGCCGCCAGACTCGCTGCTGCGAATGAAGTCGAGCGTTCGCGCAACCAAGGTTTGCATCTTCTCGCAATCACGAAATGCCTCCTCGCGAAGTTTTGCGTCATCGGCGAGTTCCAGCCTCAACATCAATCGGGTCAGCGGCGTCCGCAGGTCGTGCGCGAGTGCCGTGAGCATCGTGGTGCGTTCCGCAAGCATTGCGCTGATTCGTTGTCGCATACGCTCAATTGCTGCGAGCGTGTGTGCAATCTCGGTCGGCTCATCCTCGGCGCGCACACGCGGCGCCCCCGGACGGAGCTCACCGTTCGGCAACGTCGCATCCACCGATGCGGTGAGGCGCGCCAAGGGTTTCGAAATCCACCCCATGATGAGCAGCGCGAGCAACACGCCGATGGCGATGCGTAACCCCAGATCAACGACGGCGAATTCCGGTCGCCGCTGGAAAGCCGCACGGTCCTTGTGGAAGCCGGTGTCTTCAACCACCGTTTTCAGAAACTTACCTGTCGACAAGCGCGTCCAGCTCTCGATTCGATAACGCCGCTCCGGCCCCAGCCCGGGCCATTCTGCCAAATCAAAATAGGCGACTTGAACAATTTCTGGAACGGTTTCACGTACCAGCGCCAACAGCTCGGGATCGCCCGAGCCATCCGGTGACGCGGCTGTTACCAGCATGGTCGGCAATTCTCGCAGCGGCGGTCGATGCTCGTGCCGATTGCCCCGCTCCGGCTTACCCTGCTCGAAACGCGGTGGCGGTGGCCTGTCCACGCCCGGTAGCCCATCGCGCGACGCATTGGGTGGTCCAAACAAACCGCTCCCGCGTAGCGATGGCGGCGACAGCGGTTGATCCAGCGGTAAATCTGTTTGGGCCTCGATGCGCGGCTTAATGAACGCGACCAGGCGTGCCATTTGTTGCGCGCGGTCCAGGCGTTGCTCCCGCCCAAAAACCTCCGCGATCGCCAGGAGCACCAGCAGGTGGGTCACGACCATTGCGAAGGTCACGGACAAAATCAGCCGCATCCGCAGTGACTTCGGCCAAAGCTTCACTCGCATCCCCTTTTGGAGCAGTGACTCAAAGACTCGCCGCGGCGGGCAGGTTGCCCAGCGCC
>JBEILF010000143.1:0-6336 GCA_040379385.1 Burkholderiales bacterium
CCCTGTGAAATTTCCACACTTGCAGGTGCCGACCCATCGAGTCGCAAGAAGCCCAGCAAATGTCCGCCATCATCGACCACGCTGATACACACGGCCCATTTATTGGCCACGGCGTGAGTTTCTGCGGCCGCAAGAATGGTCTTGACGTCGATATGGGTAAGATAGTGTTTTGTTTTCATGGCGGGTTAGAGGATTGGTAGGTAAGCGATTACGGACACCAACGTAACCCAAATTGTAGCGACTAATTTCACGCAACCCGCTGCATCACAACAACGGCTATGCCAACCCAAGTAAATACCGCTTCCGCTTGGCCTCAGGAAGGCGCTCGATGGCATACCTCAACATGGTGCGCGGCATCTCGCGGTATACCTGCTTGAGAAAGTTCTCTTCGATGTCCTGGCCGATGCGCTGACCGACCTCTCTGAGCATCCAACCGACCGCTTTATGGATCAAATCTTCCTTATCATTTAGCAGCAAGCGTGCAAGCCGAAAAGTTTCGGTGGCTTCCCCGTTTCTTATGCTGTGGTAAGTCGCGAGTATGGCGATACGCCGCTCCCACAGGACTTTCGATTTAGCCAACCGTGTCAACACACTTTTGCGCTCTTTAGGCTTGTCTGCCAACCACGCACCCACGATGGGTGCCGCGGACAGATCGACGAGATCCCAGTTGTTGATGAACTTTGTGTGTCGCAGATAAGTGCGGTAAACAGCCTCGCGAGTACGGGGGTCGCCTTTTTCATACGCTCGAACCATCAGTAACAGCGCCAGCGCACGCGCCTCATGCCAACCGGATTTCAGCAGCGGCAATGCGACGTCCAACCCGGCTTCGCCCACCGTCCTGGCAAACTGACGCAGGGCGGGCATTCTGACGCCGAGAAACTTATCGCCCGCGCCATATTCCCCCTCTCCGGTCTTAAAGTAGCGCGCCGCAAAAGCCGCCGCCTGCTGGCCCCCCATAGTTGCGAGCGATCGCACGATAGCAGCGATGTCCGAGTGTTTCGCAGGCTTCACCCGCGAGACTGCCCTAACTGTGCTTCGACGGGGCTTGGATTTGCGAGTCGAGTCGTTTGCCATGCGGCTTCCAGTTCAGCGCGGATTTTGTCGTACGGTAGGAGAAATAACCATTTCTTGTCGCGCCGCGAGGGCGCACCGTTGCCCGCTGATGGCGTCAATAAACAAGTGCTGGACAAGTTGGCAATAAGGCGACTTTGATATCAAGAATAGTCACCTGATGCCGACTTGAACATCGTGTCACTCCGGAATTTACTTCTTTGGTGCCGCGTCGGCTGTCGCGGGGTGGAGCTGCTGCGGCGACCTTTGCAGCGTCGTTTACGGCATCAATGGGTGGCGGCGCTGCGTCGGCGTTTGCTTTGATATCGGCCACCGCGCGTTTTTCAACAAGGACCTTGAGCGATGCCAGCCCAGCTTCGAAATCCGGCCCGACGATTTTGTTCATAAACAAGCCAAGGTAACGCAGTGCCGGGTTTGTGCCGAAATCACCCTCATTGGTCCAGGATACCTTGGTCGTTTCGTCGTTGACCGCAGTGAGCTTGATCACACCGGAAGAAACCATCTGCATGTCTGGAAAACTAAGCTTATAAACGAGGCGTCGGGGGGGATCTGCTTCGGTGAACTCCATCGCGCCATTACCCTCGGTCGCAGACTCCCATGACCATTTTGCACCGGCACCACCGCCGGCCCCAGAAAAGGTGAGTTTCATATTGGGGTCGCGCTTGTTCCAAACTGCCCACTTCGGCCAGTTGGTCGGTGCCGACACCATTTGATAGATCGGAATCGGCGCTGCAGAGATGGTGATTTCACGCTCAACCTTGAATGTTCGCGGCAATAGAAATGCAATCACCACCAGCAGGACAATCAGTGCAACAACGCCAATCAGCATCTTTCTCAGTATGGCCACCATTTTCTCCTCAGGGAATAAACCCAACACGTTCAACACGACGCACTGTATCGACCACGTTAGTCGTGTGCTAAACCTCGTTTCTAGCCTCTTGCCGCCACGGCGCACCGGCAAACTGCTCGACCAGAAAGTTGACGAACGCCGCTACCCGTGGACTCTTGTGCTTACCATGCGGAAACACGGCAGACAGTGGCACGGGTTCCACGTGGTGCACATCGGTCAAAACGGGTGTCAACCAGCCCGCACGGATTCCATCACCGACGATGACATCAGTTAGTCGGATGATACCAACTCCCGTGGCCGCCAATTGCAGCAACGTTTCTGCATTGTTGGCAGACACGTTGCCACCCACCTCAACGTATTCAATGCCTGTTGGGGTATCAAATGGCCAGCGGCGAAGCTGAGGCGCACCCGATATCGAGATACAGTTATGCTCTAGCAGCTGGGCGGGTGAGTTCGGTACACCATGCGCCTTCAGATAGGCGGGCGATGCGCAGATCACCCGATGCAGATCACAGATTTTTTTTGCAATCAGTGAAGAATCACGCAGCACACCATTACGAATCGCGACATCAGCACCTTCCTCTACCAGATCCACCAGTCGGTCGGTGACCGTGATATCCAGCTCGACGTCTGGATATCGCTGCAGAAAGCGCGGCAGTGCAGGCGCAAGTTGATGCAGCCCGAAGGCAACGCCGACATTCACACGCAGTAACCCTTTCGGATGCGCTGCGAACTGCGTGACCTCCGCTTCCGCTTCTGCGATCTGCGTAAGGATCCGTTTTGCACTCGCAAAATAGGCTTCACCCTCCGCCGTTAACGCAAGTTTACGTGTGGTGCGGTTCATCAGTCGTACCCCCAACCGATCCTCCAGCCGGGTTGTCAGTTTTGACAGCGCTGACGGCGTTAAATCTAGGTCACGTGCTGCTGCGGAAAATCCGCCCAACTCAACCGCGCGCACAAATGCCTTCATTTCGCTTGGAGTATCCAAACCACGCCCCCGCTTATGACTCAAATTCCATAGTATCATGCCACTTACAATAATTGTCATCCCTAAAGATGGTAATTGCACCGCTCAAACAAGTAAATCGCGTCTTTACAACTTGGCCGGTTGCCCGAGTCGGGAGGGAGCTCATGACCCACCCACCGTGTTCGAAACAAAGTTTTATTGCCACGGCACACCCGCAGCGCCTCGACTATCTTGTTGCGGTGCTTGAAAGCGCACAACGCACTAAATTCGCTGCATCAGGCATCGATTACCGAACAGGAACGTGCGTTACATCGTGCGTCGCCGCGTTCTCCTGCTGCGGCGAGGCGCGATCAGCACAGTTGTGCAGTCTCCTAGGATGGGTAATGCTCGCTCGCGGAGGCGTCACCCGCGCACCACCGCTATAATCATCGGCCACACATCCCGCGCGACTTCGAGTTGCGCCCGACACCACACCCATGAAGCGAATTCGTAGCAAGTCCCCTCTGCGGCTCTCCAAAGACGCGGAACGCCTGATTACCATGTCAACTGCGGCGGCTAGCTCAGCCAGCCGTAGTGAGGATCAATACTGGCAATCACATCTTGAAACGCTGGCCATGACATTGATGGATCGAGGTAACGACGCCGCCATTGAAGCAGCACTCGACCAGACCCACCAAATGAACAGCCCGGCACACGAAATCTTGGCGTCCTCATGCGAGGCGGTAGCCGAGTCGACGCTGTTAGTTGGCGAAAGCGGGGCGGGCGAGCTCCAAGCGCAACTCATTTCAATCCCGTTGATTGCGTGGTCCAAATACCGCATTCCCGCTGGTTCCGTTGAAGGCAACGTGCTCGCGCCGATACAAGCCCACTTGCATGGACATGTGCTTAGTGCTGGCGTGAAACTTTGCCTGAATAATGTCCTCTATTCGATCGATCAATTGCCACGTGGCTTTTCGGAAACACGCAAACTGACAAAAAAACTCGCCGACGCCGCAGTGAAGGGTGAAGCACCCAAAATAGATTTCGCCAAGCTTGGCGACACCGCCGAGTTACCTGCCGACGTGCGCTTCCTTCTCGGTGTTGCCGTGGCACCGCGCGGCGCGCCACTGTTCCAATGGCAAGAGTTGGATTCGCATATTAGTCGCACGGAGTGCCTGACTCGTTGGATTGAACAATGCCGCCCCAACTTGGCCAAGCTAGTACCGGGGTGTGCATTCGAATCAGGCCTGCCGGATGCCTTCTTTCACAATTGCCGCGAGTGTGATCTGCGTGTACGCCCGTATATGCTGAGCTCGGCCGTCGCAATCGTAGAATCCGCACTCAAGACCGCGCCGGGACAACTGAGCGCCGTCATTGCCGGTGTCGGCGAAACGGCGGTCGACGAGTACCGTGTCAGCATCACCCGTAACGGCCATAACGATGTGTTACACGGCATGGTGTGGCCGCTTTACGGGACAGAAGACGACGACAGCAACCCCGGACCACGTGAACAGATCGAAGCCATCTTGCAAGAACATAAAATCGCCGAAGTCACACGTATTCCAGGCATTCTGCCGCCCGAATACTGCGAGGATTGCGGCGCGCCCTTGTTCTTCGACCACGACGGTGAAGCCATGCACGCGGAAATGCCGGAAGACTCACACCACCCTGCCGCGCACTACCATTAGCAAGCTCTGGAGACTGCAACGTTTCCCAACCAATAAACCTTATCGTCGACCAGCTTTTCTAAGACAGTTTGCTTAAAATACTGCGCTAAGCAACGAGTTCGGCTGCGGCTAGAGCGGTACATCGTCTGACGACCACGCGCTGGCCAAGCCTGCGGTGACTCGCGCTAACTCGACAGAGGGCGAGGGCAGAGGGCGAGAGAAGCAGGTCACGGATACGCTGAATGGTGGTCGAAATCATCGGGCAAATCCACCGTCTTGAGTTATCAGCCAAACATTTCGTGACGCAACTTGGACTGGGATTGAACGGGCTGATCATTGCGTTTTTACCAACTGCACTTTATAGGACCCAGTTTCGATGCGGCTCTTTTTTGCTATCTGGCCCGAAGGCGATGTTCGCCTGACGCTGGCCGCACGCCGCTTGGAAGTTGCCCGCCTCACTGGTGGCCGCCCAACCTTGCCAGTCTCTTTGCACCTGACGATGGTGTACGTCGGCAACGTCCCACAAAAGCGTCTACTGGAGATGAAGATGGTGGCGAGTCGCGTGCGTGCCGCGCCGTTTCGCTACACCGTCGATACCGCCGGCTGCTTCGCGACGGCGCGAATAGCGTGGCTCGCAAGTGATCAGCCGCCACAGGCATTGTTCGATCTGCAAAAAGCGCTTCATGATGGCGTGCACGCTGCTGACTTTGATGTTGATCGCCGCACCTTTCGGCCACATATCACCGTAGCGCGGCACATTACGGATGCAATTGAAACTTATCCGATCTCACCTTGCAGCTGGGATGTAGATAAATTTGCGCTGGTACAAACGGAACAAGACGCTAATGGTGTGCGATATGAAGTCATTGATCAGTGGCCGCTCATCGGCTGAGCACTATTTTTTCTCCGCTGCCATTTGCTCGATCAACTTCGTTTCAGCCGTTCTCTTGTCAGCTGTAGAGGCGGTCGACGCGGTGCGTTGCTTCTGCAAGTAGTCTAGCCAAGGCCGCCAATCGACCGGTCCACTGTCAAATCTCTTCTTGAGATTTTTCAACACGTTAGGCCACGACTTGGCGAAATAGTCATACGCCTTGCCCCACTCGCCATCGGCGGTCGGCTCTCCCCATCCCATGTGATTGATTGTCACATCGGTCAATGTGTCTCCTCGGGAAACAAAACGCACTACGACCACCGTTCGTTGTTTACGCGCCTCTGGCAGGGATGGTGGTGCATTCCAAGTAAACGACAACATGCGTTTATCCTGCACGGCCAGGAAAACCATATCGTCAGCCCCCTTCATGCCGGATGGTGCGGATGGGTCAATGTAGATTGCAAACGGCCCACCTACCCTTGCCTCGACAATGGCGTCAGGTGCAAAAAACGTCTTGATACCTTCGCTGGTAGTCCAAGCTTTCCAGACGTCATCAACACTCGCGTTGACCGTGATTTTTTCGGTAATCATCCGCTCCGGTGCTGCCGGTTCGCTACACGCACTCAAGATCGCAAGCAGCACAAGCGACAAGCCGAAAACGGTAACTCTGTTCATATCAGCCTCCTGTGACCAATGATCGACGAATCCTGTCGACAGCGTCTTCTAATCGGGCAATTGGCTGCGTATATGCGATACGCATATAGCGCTCGGGCTGATTCACACCAAAGTCGCGGCCCGGTGTCATCGCGACATGCGCTTTCTCCAATAGCGTCGAAGAAAGATGAAAACTATCTTCGGCTACCGCAGAGGTATCGGCGTAAACATAAAACGCACCGCCGGGCCTGGCGGGTACCCGAAAGTTAACTGCCTC
>JBEILF010000144.1:0-6306 GCA_040379385.1 Burkholderiales bacterium
GCCACAAGCAATTTGGCAGGTTAATACATGGGGCGAGTATGAACTTGCGCGAAGGCTCCTCCAATAATGCAGTGCAATCCAGCGCTATGCGATGGCATCGGACCTTGCGGCTGCCGACGTAATGAGTGGTTCGACTTCTGCACTAGCCTGAATATTTCATGGCTCGCCGGTTGCTTAGCAGGACGTTACCTGTGGGCGATGGGCAAACCAATTCGGCTCGTTTCTCGCTTGCTGTGGATGCGGGCTACAGGTTCGCTGGCGGGCGATTGGACGACAATTTTGCGCCTTGCTGCCGAAGCCTAGCCCGCTATGCTGTGGTCGGTCAGGCAAAAATCGCTCGCTCACCCGCTTTCGAACACACCCCCATGAAATGTTCAGGCTAGCGGAAAACAGCCATGTAACACCGCGCATCAATCACTGACCCGGCCAAAATCGGTGAGCTTTTGCGTCAGATAGATGCCTGCGAAGGCGGGCCCGCCACGCGCATCGCACCGCATAACGTCCCGCACACAAGAATGCGGAGCCGGGCTCAGATTCGATGGGTAGTCGGGCGAGCCATTAGGGTTGATATACCCGACGCGCGGACGATCTTTTCTAGACTAGGTCGTACTTTTCTTTTTCCCGCAGACCGAAGTTTCAATCATTCGTGTGTGGCACCACAAAGATGCATTACTTCATGGCCAATGGTGGCAAGTGCGATGCGGTCATTCCAGTCATTAGGTGCCGCGCTTACAATCACACCACCGCCGTCGTATGGTTTAAAGCATGCCATCGCAACTTTGCCATCGCGACTACATTCACGAATAGCATCGACCGCAGTAGTCAACCGGAGGGTGACTTTGTAATCGCCATTTACGCAGGCGACCGGTGCCGCGAGCGGAGCAGGTGTGTAGGTGAAAAATGGCGTTGAGTACGCTGTTCCCTGAAACGACGTGCAACCTGTCATAAAAAAGAACGTCAAGCTTGCCACGCACGTTCCGGCGGAAGATTTTTTGATGTATTTCATTGCGTCTAGCTCCCCTAAAACTAATGTCGGCTACGGCAGGTCCGTTTTTCACGATACGGACCTTTCCAGAAGCACAAACGACGGCTCACATTTAAGTCACTAAACTGTTATCGTCGTTTTATGGGTTTTCTTAAGTATCGATAGGCATGACGCAGGAGAGGCAGTTGTTGTACGCCGACATTTCACGAGTAGCAACATGCCGCTCAAAGAATTCCCCCAAGCATTAGGTAAAGTACGGCCATGCATAAAATTCTCGTTACCGGCGCGGCCGGCTTTATTGGCCATGCCCTCGCCCTGCATCTGCTCGCCCGCGGCGACATTGTTATTGGCATTGATAACCTCAACGACTACTACGATGTTTCGTTGAAGGAGGCTCGTTTAGCCCAGCTGGCCACACATACCGCGTTTACGTTTGTAAAAGCTGATATCGCCAATAAATCCACGATGGAAGCTCTCTTTGCCGAGCATAACTTTGATGCGGTGGTTAATCTAGCCGCACAGGCTGGTGTGCGCCACTCGTTAATCGACCCGCACGTTTACGTTGAGGCCAACTTGCAAGGCTTTGTGAATGTCTTGGAGGGATGCCGCCACGCCAAGGTGCGTCATCTCGTGTTCGCCTCAACCAGTTCAGTGTATGGCTTGAATAGCACCCTGCCTTTCGATGAATCACACAACACCGATCATCCAGTGAGCCTTTACGCGGCCACCAAGAAAGCCAACGAGCTTATGGCACATAGCTATGCGCATTTGTTCGGCATTCCGATGACCGGGTTGCGCTTCTTTACCGTTTACGGGCCGTGGGGTCGCCCGGATATGGCTCTCTTCAAATTCACCAAGGCGATCTTGGCCGGTGAAACCATCCAAGTGTTTAACCATGGCAAGATGGTGCGGGACTTCACCTACATCGATGACATCGTTGAAGGTGTCGTTCGGCTGATTGACCGCCCGGCAACACCGGATAAAAATTGGTCCAGCGCCCACCCAACACCAGAGACAAGCAGCGCACCCTACCGAATTTTTAATATCGGCAATAACGAGCCAGTCGAGCTGATGCGCTACATCCATGCCATCGAGCTAGCAACAGGCAAACAGGCGAACATGGAGATGCTGCCAATTCAGCCGGGTGACGTACACGCCACTTCAGCCAGCGTTGCGCGCCTCGAAGCGCACATCGCATTTAAACCACAAACAAAGGTGCAGGATGGTGTGGCGAAGTTTGTGGATTGGTATCGCGAATATTACCAGCCTGGTTGAGCCGGGCGATCACTGGCGCATTTGGGATTAGTAGTGAAATCAGTTGTATTGACTGCCAACCAGTATTTGCATTGCGGGGCGCAGCCGGCATCGCCTGACCACTCAGTACGTCCGCTGTAGGCGGACCGTTCGCTTGTGTTCTTTAGCCTGAATATTTCATGGCTCGCCGGTTACTTAGAAGGACATTGCCTCTGGGCGATTGGCAAACCAATTTAGCTCGTTTCTCTCTTGCTGTGGATGCGGGCTGCGGGTTCGCTCGCCCACTCGCCCGCTTTCGAACACGCCCCTATGAAATGTTCAGGCTAGCAGCACTCGCGTCAAGCATCTTCCGTACGCCGTTCAGCAATCACCTCTTTTGCGCGTTTTAGTCGTTTAGCTAATGCAGGTCCGCGCGCCACCGCAACCCCCACCGACAGCACATCAAGCAACACCAAATGCACCATGCGAGATGTCATCGGCGCATAAACATCGAGATCTTCACGTACATCCGCAAACAATACTACCGTCGCCAAGCGCGCCAGGGGTGAGCCGCTTGCCGTGATGGCAATCACGGATGCCCCAGCGTCGCGCGCGATTTCCACGCTACGAATCAGTTCTCGGCTTCGTCCGCTGCCAGAGATGGCTACCACCACATCTTGTTTGCCAAGCAGCGATGCCGCCATCGCGTGGATGTGAGGATCGGCGTATGCGACCGCTGGCACCCCTAACCGAAAAAATTTGTGTTGGGCGTCCAAGGCAACGATCCCGGAATTACCCAAGCCATAAAACTCAATGCTGCTCGCTTCCGCGAGTAGTTTTGTTGCCCGAGTAAGCGCGTCCGGATCAAGGTGGTTTCGCACACTGACTAAGGCAGCGATGCCGCGATCAAACACCTTAGCACCCACCTCGGCCATCGAGTCTTGCATTCCCACATCATGGTGAACGAACGGCACCCCGAGCGCGAGGCTTTGTGCGAGACGCAACTTGAAATCCCGATATCCTTTGAAGCCGACCGCCATACAGAACCTCGCCACCGTTGGCTGGCTGACACCACACTTGGCTGCGATGTCAGGGAACGACAAACTGATCACCAAGTTAGGATGGCGCAGTACAAACCTGCCAACCAATTTCTCTGAGGGTCGCAGCGTGTCGATCAACGCCTCAATACGATCCAACAGTGCGGTTGACGCAACTGGCAATTTTGACGGCATATACTTTTTTTCAGCGAGGTTTGCGATCACAGCATATTTGCATGCTCAACGCCTTCCTGTAGATTGTCAACAGATCATAACTGAAATCTACTCGTTCGACTTGCTTCCGCCTCGAATTCTTTCAGAAGACGCTCTTGAGGCCACCACAATCAACTTGACAGAAACCTGTAGATTTTCTACAATTTTGCTTGATTTCATCGTCAGCCATCCCAATTAGTTCGGAGTTATGGCATGCGTACTTATCCCACACCCCACCCCACAGTCGCGCGCATTACGGACGACATCTGCCAACGAAGCCGATCTTTCCGCGCCCGGTATTTGGCGCATGTAGCCGCCGCGAAACACCCCGCCCCCGCTCGCAGCCGGATCTCCTGTACCAACTTGGCGCACGCGTTTGCTGCCGAGTCACCCAAAGACAAACTGGTTATGCGCGAAATTCGTGCACCGAATATCGCTATCGTTTCCGCTTACAACGACCTGCTCTCCGCGCATCAACCATTGGCGCGTTTTCCGGAGATCATCAAGCACGCCGCTCGAGAGGCGGGTGCCACTGCTCAATTTGCAGGCGGTGTTCCGGCCATGTGCGATGGTGTTACTCAGGGGCAAGCGGGGATGGAGCTATCGTTGTTTTCACGTGACATCATTGCCCAGGCCACGGCTATTGCGTTGTCGCATAACGTATTCGACGGCGTCTTGTGCCTTGGTGTATGTGACAAGATTGTGCCGGGGCTATTGATCGGCGCGTTGCAGTTTGGTCATCTGCCCACTGTTTTTGTACCGGCGGGGCCAATGACCACCGGCCTGTCTAATGACGAAAAATCAAAGATTCGCCAGCAGTTCGCCGAGGGCAAGGTTGACCGTGCAGGACTGCTTGAAGCTGAAAGCCGCGCATATCACGGTCCGGGCACCTGCACCTTCTACGGCACCGCCAACAGCAACCAAATGCTTATGGAAGTCATGGGGCTGCATTTACCCGGCTCTGCGTTCATCACGCCGAACACCCCCTTGCGGGATGCGTTAACTGCGGAGGCCGCTAAACGTATTGTCGCACTCACGCATCTTGGCACCGAATACACGCCCATTGCAGATATTGTGGATGAGCGCTGCATCGTCAACGCCATCGTCGGCTTGCTCGCCACAGGCGGCTCGACCAACCATACTATCCACATCATCGCCATCGCGCGTGCAGCTGGCATAATTGTCAATTGGGACGATTTTGACGCTTTGTCCGCCGTGGTACCCCTGCTGGCTCGTATCTACCCGAATGGGAGTGCTGACGTGAATCACTTTCATGCGGCCGGTGGCGCGGGGTTTGTGATTCGAGAGCTTTTGTCGGTCGGGCTGTTACACGAAGACGTGGCGACGGTGGCAGGTCGCGGACTTGCACGTTATACCGAGGAACCCACTCTCAAAGCGGGCCGTATCGCCCGCCGAAGTGCGCCTGCCAGCAGCGGAGATGAAAGTGTTGTGCGAACGGCGGTGGCACCATTTAGCGCCGATGGCGGCCTTCGTGTGTTGCGCGGCAATCTAGGCCGTTCGGTGATCAAGGTATCTGCGGTCAAGCCACAACACCACGTCGTCGAGGCACCCGCCATGGTGTTTGATGATCAGGACGGTGTACTGGCCGCGTTTAAGCGTGGTGAACTGCAAAAAAACTTTGTGGCGGTGGTTCGTTTTCAAGGGCCGCGCGCCAATGGTATGCCGGAGTTACACAAACTTACCCCCGCTTTGGGCTCATTGCAGGATGCCGGATTTCGCGTTGCACTTGTCACCGATGGGCGTATGTCGGGCGCATCGGGCAAAGTACCTGCCGCAATTCACGTCTCTCCAGAATGTCTTGCGGGCGGACCCATCGGCAAAGTGCACGACGGTGACATCATTCGCTTGGATGTTAATGCCGGGACGCTGGAGGTAGTTGTTGACCCCGTCGAATGGGCCAAGCGTGACATCGCTGCCGTGAATCTTGACGCCAACCAATTTGGCTCGGGCCGCGAACTATTTTATGCATCTCGCGCGGCTGCGCTGACCGCAGAAGATGGTGCTGGCACTTTTGGCGTCATCCCCATTCACGCCGCGTGACCCGCAGCGTCACCAATCGGGAGAAAACCGCATGTCACCTGCCTCGCCACACATCCGCGATATCCTTGCAGCAAGCCCGGTGATGCCCGTGATCGTGCTGGATCGTGTGGAAGATGCTGCGCCACTTGCTCGCGCTTTGGTTATGGGCGGTATCCGTATTCTTGAAGTCACAATGCGTACGTCGACCGCGCTTGAATCTGTCCGCGCAATTCGACACCAGGTGCCGGAGGCGATTGTAGGTGTCGGTACCATCGTCACCGTCGCGGACTTCGATGCGGCGGTTGCAGCAGGTGCGGCTTTCGGCGTGAGTCCCGGCAGCACTGATAACCTGTTGGCACATGTTGCGCAGCAGCAACTGCCGTTTCTGCCTGGTTGTATGACCCCTTCAGATTTGATGCGGGCGATGGATGCCGGATTTGATGCGGTAAAACTGTTCCCAGCAAAGCAGGCCGGTGGTGTTGAGATGCTCAAAGCCCTCGGTGGCCCGTTCCCTGGAATTACGTTTTGCCCAACTGGTGGCATCGACGCACTCTCTGCGCCTGACTACTTGAGGTTGCCCAATGTGGCCTGCGTTGGCGGATCGTGGCTTGCCCCGGCCAATCTGGTCAACAGTGGCGACTGGGAGGCGATTCGTCTACGGGCTGTTGCCGCTTCTGCGTTGCGCGCAGTTGCCACAGCGCCTGTCACGACATCACCCTAGCCTGAACATTTCATGGCGGCGCGTTCGAAAGCGGGCGAGTGGGTGAACAGGCGAGCGATTTTTTGCCTGACCGACCA
>JBEILF010000145.1:0-6298 GCA_040379385.1 Burkholderiales bacterium
CTTTGGTCACGTGGCCGACCAACACGATGGTAGTGCCGGTGGATTTTGCAAAACGTGTGAGGTGCGCCGCGCATTCGCGCACCTGCGCAACCGAGCCGGGTGCGGAGGTGAGTGCGGCGGAGTAAACGGTCTGGATGGAATCGATCACCGCGACTTGCGGTTTTTCATGACCAAGCGTGGCGAGAATTTTTTCCAGCTCAATTTCGGCGAGCAATTTAACGTCGTGGGTATCGAGCGTCAAACGATTCGCGCGCATGGCAATTTGCTGCGGGCTTTCTTCACCGCTCACATACAGCACGCTCGATGACGCCGAGATCGCGCACAGCGCTTGCAAGAGCATGGTCGATTTACCGATGCCGGGGTCGCCGCCGATCAACACCACTCCACCGCTCACCAAGCCGCCACCCAACACGCGGTCAAACTCACCAATACCGGTGGGCTGACGTGGAATATCTTGGGTTTTGACTTTACTGAGTTGCAACACCTGACCGCGTTCGGCATTCACGCCGGCGAGTGTCGCGAAGCGGTTGTTGCTCGCCGTCTCGGCGACCGATTCAACGAGTGTGTTCCACGCATTGCAGTGCGGGCACTGCCCCTGCCACTTTGGCGATTGGCCGCCGCATTCGGTGCAGGAGTAGATGGTTTTGGGTTTGGCCATTAGTGTGGCCGCATGACGTGCAGCGCAATTGGCAGGACTTTGGCATAACTCTTGAAGTCTTGGTCGAGGCTAAAAATTGGCATTCCACGCCGCATCGCAAAAGCGCAAATCAGAAAATCGGTATGCTGGCCTTGAATACCCTTTGCACGGCAGGTGTTGAAACACTTTGCGCCATTTTCGAAGTCTTCTGTCTCCAGCGGCTCGTCGGCAAACGACGCGATGGCACGCTGCAAGAGCATGAAGGTCGAGGCGTCTGGAATACCTGATAGCAGTTCCTGCCGTATCGGCCCGATCATCGCCGCATCGCCGTCTTCGATCAACTGCGCCAACTCATGCGCTTGATTACCGCGCAACGGGTGATTGCGGCGGAAGGCCTCGGACCAGACCGAGGTATCGACGAGTACTTTCACTTACGCCGCGACTTCTTGTAGTCGTAGTCTGGGGCGTAGTCAACTTTGCCGAATAGTTTGATGACTTCGCGTTGCTTTCTTTTGCTGACAAACTCTTCAAGTGCTGCCGTGACGGCTTCACGCTTCGTTCTAAAGTTGCCCATGGTCTTTGCTTCATCGACAAGTTTTGGGTTGAGCTCAAGATTGGTTGCCACGGAGATCCTTAATACTGTTTATCAATACAGTTGATTCTACACATAGCAATGTGTGGAAAGCAAGCCATTTAATTCGCTGGTGCTGTTTTTACTCGACCTCCACCACCGGCACTCTCGGCGCTAACGCGCAAAACAGCTCATAGGCGACTGTGCCAGCGGCAGTGGCGACTTCATCCGCCGGCAATCCCTCACCCCACAGGCATACGGGCGCACCGACTTTGGCGTGCGGAATATCGGTGAGGTCAACGACCAACATGTCCATCGACACACGGCCGATGGTGCGGGTGCGTTTACCGCTGACAATCACCGGTGTGCCGCGCTCATTGGTCCCCGGTGCATGACGCGGATAACCATCGGCGTAACCACAGGCCACGATACCCACCCGCATTTTCTTTTGCGCGATGTAGCTGGCGCCATAACCGACCACGTCACCTTTCTCTAACGTTTGCACACCGATGATCTCGGAGCGCAACGTCATGACGGGTTTCAAGCCGATTTCCTCGGCGGTGCGATCAGCAAATGGTGATGAGCCATAGAGCATGATGCCGGGGCGCACCCAGTCGAGGTGCGTTTTCTGAAAGCGAAGCAACGCGGCGGAATTCGCCACACTTTGGGTAAAACCTTTCTTCGCCAGCACCAGTTTGGTCACTTTTACGATTTCATCAAAGCGCTTCATTTGCCACGCCACGCCCTGCACACCGTCAGCGGTGGCGAAGTGCGTCATCAAGGTGACCTTGCCGAAATTTTTGTGGGTGGCGGCGAGCTCAAGTGCGAAACCAGACATCGGGCCCGCCAGTCCCAAGCGATTCATACCGGTGTTGAATTTCAAGAACACATCGAGCGGTACTTGGATATCGGCATCAGCCAATTGCTTCGCGGCTTCGACGTCGCGGATGGAGGTGGTGAGGTTGTAGTTGGCGAAGATGTTGATCTCTTCTTTACCAAAAAAACCTTCCAGCATCAGGATGGGAGACTCAATGCCGAGCTTGCGTAACTGAATGGCGGAGTCGAGTTCCAGCGTGGCGAAGCCATCGGCATCTTTGAGCACTCGCGCCACGCGCGTGAGGCCGTGGCCGTACCCATTGGCTTTGACAACCGCAAAGACTTTCGATTTCGGCGCGGTGCTCTTGGCCAACGCATAGTTATGCGCGATGGCAGAAAGTGAGATGTCAGCGCGAATGGGACGTGTCATTGTCAGCGATTTAGTGGGCTGTCGCGGCATGCTTGGGCCGGGGACTAGTTTCGGATGCCTTCTTGATGCGCTGCGAACTTGGGCCCCGGACTAAATGGCCGATGAAGCGGGCCACGCTGTCCGGGATGACAGAAATTCGCGTTTCCTCGCGCAGATTAATACCCGCCCCCGCCGCCACCGGCGTAGTTTTCAAAGCGCGTGTTTTGCCCCAAGAACGTGAGCCGCACCGTCCCAATCGGCCCGTTACGTTGTTTACCGATGATGATCTCGGCTGTGCCTTTGTCGGGCGTTTCAGGGTTGTAGACCTCATCACGGTAAATAAAGATGATGACGTCGGCGTCTTGCTCGATCGCGCCCGATTCGCGCAGGTCCGACATGACCGGTCGTTTGTTGGGGCGTTGCTCTAGCGAGCGGTTAAGCTGCGAAAGGGCTACCACCGGTACTTTTAATTCCTTTGCCAGCGCTTTTAGCGAACGTGATATTTCAGAAATTTCCGTTGCGCGATTCTCACCGGAGGCGGTGGACGACATCAGTTGTAAGTAGTCAACCACAATCAAGCCAAGGCCGTCGTACATGCGCCACATGCGGCGCGCGCGCGCGCGAAGCTCCAGCGCATTCAAGGCCGGCGTTTCGTCGATGTGAATCGGCGCAGTGTTGAGTTTTACCATTGCTTGGCTAAGGCGATCCCAGTCACGCGCATCAAGCTGTCCGGTACGCAACTTTTGCTGGTCAACCTTCGAAATCGACGACAAGAAACGTCCGGCGATCTGTGTGCCACCCATCTCCATTGAGTAAATCAGTACAGGCAAGCCAAGATTCACCGCGACGTGTTCGGCGAGGTTCAAACTAAACGCGGTGTTGTGCGTCGGGATGTACTCGTCTGTGACATACAGACGCGAGGGATGCGAAACAGCAATACACTGCGTCGCGGTCACACGGGTTGGCACGATGCTCGAAATATTCAGCCGTTTTCTGCGCTGGCATGATTCCGCCACCCGTGCCTGTTTAGCCAAAAGCAGGAAGAGCGATTTTGGGTTGGCATGGCTGATGTTAACCACAAACAAATCTTTGCCCTGCTTGTTTTCACCTGAGTACGTCAATGTCGTCCGTTCATCCTTGAGCGTGGCATATGCACCTAACGAACGAGCCAACGTCAAAACATCGTTGGCGAGCCGCCAGCTTGATGTCGCAAATCGTACCGCCCCACACTTCTCAACCCAACCACCGGTATCCAACAGGCCGCGCAAAACATCGAGGCGAGCTTTGCGGTTGGCGAGCAGATAGGTTTCCGGAATAAATTTCTCGGCGCTGGAAATACCCCATAGGTCGAGCTGACCCAGCGCGTGCATCAATGGAGTGACTTGCACACGAACTATTGCCGGCTTCTCGGCCAACGCAACCTCCGATGCAGTCGGCCTTAGGGTTTGGCAAACTGAGCGCCAATCGTAGTGGTCTGCGTGTTTGACGTGCAACCCACCACCGATGCGGGATTGCAGGCGTTCCACCGTCTCTTCATCCGCTGCGGAGAAAGTGACCGACGTCGCAGACAACTTACCGTCTCCCAGAAGTGTACCGAGCAGCCATGGGTCAAGCGGTAGCGGTTCGTCATGCCCGAACTCACCGCTGACTTCATCTACCCAGAGGCGGTTTGTATAACGCTTCTTGCCGAGCATCTCGCGCAATTTGGCGGTGGTCACTGTGCGCGCTTGGGTCCAGTCACAATGACGAACAGTCCAAAGGTGTTCGTCACAACATTCTGTAGACCGCCCATCCGCGAAGGTAATGCGATAAACCTGCCGCTCGCCTTGTGGAAAAACACCCGTGACAATTGACTGGCCGCCATCGATTGAAGCCACCGCGTCACCGGGTTGCAATTGCCCCATCGCCTTCCAGCCGGTGGTGGTTTTGATACGTGCGTCGAGCGGCTGTGCCTTGCCCATCGAGGGTCTTCCGGCAACGATGATGAGGTCGCCATCCTGCATGCCGGAAGTCATATTATCCAGATCAACAAAGCCGGTCTCTTTTCCGACAACCGCCGTTGGGTTCTTGGATAACTCATCCAGACGCGTCATTACTTCGCCGAGCAAATCCTCCATTGATTGGAAGCCCTGCGAATGTTTGCGCCCCATCTCGGCGATATCGAAAATCTTCTTCTCGGCATCATCAAGTAACTGACGCGCCTCGCGGCCACTCGGTGAGTACGACGAATCAGCGATCTCCTCTCCGGCACGCGCGAGTGAGCGCATGATCGAACGTTCACGCACGATCTCCGCATACAGGCGAATGTTCGCCGCCGAGGGTGTGCCCTCAGAGAGATTCTGCAAGTAGTTGATGCCGCCAATGTTTTGCAACTCACCGGCCAGCTGGAGCGACTCGGCGACGGTCAACACATCGGCAGGTTTGTTCTGCTCGATAAGCCTGGAGATGGCACGATAAATCTTGCGGTGATCATCTCGATAAAAATCGACATCAGCCACCATATCGCCGATACGATCCCACGCTTCGTTATTGAGCAACAAGCCCCCCAGAACGGATTGCTCGGCTTCAATGGAGTGCGGCGGGAGCTTCAGCGATGAAACGATGCTGTCGGTGCCGTAATCTAACGGCGAGGATGGTTGGGAAAATACTGAAGCCATTGTTTTTATGGGGAGTTTTTGGCGTTACGGGAATCAGAAAAACGCTATGTGATTTCTACTAAGTCTGCGCTATTGTGCACCTAGAGTTATCCACATTCAATGCACATGTCGGTGTTTTTTCGGCGGACAACCTGTGGATAAGTTTCGCTCGCGCCGGTTAGCCGAAACAAAAACGCCGGTCAGCGACCGGCGTTTTTGTGATGCATCTACAAACAGCTGACTTCGCGCTAAAGCGAGTATTTGGGCGTCAGGCAAGGCACGAGGAAGTTTTGCGCAGCGACATTACCGTTTTGGTAATGAGCGAGCAAAACGACGAGCAACGCAGCATCACGCTCAAAGACGAAGCTTTATACGTGTTCGCCGAGAACAGAGACCGTAATATGCACCTTTACATCGGTATGCAAGTTCAAGGTGATCGGGAAGTCACCAATGGTCTTCAACGGACCATTAGGCATAACAACTTCGCCCTTCTTCACATCAAAGCCTTGTTTGGTGAGCGCCTCAGCAATGTCAGAGTTGGTCACCGAACCAAACAAACGACCGTCAACCCCCGCCTTCTGCGTGACTTGCACCAAGTAACCTTCTAGCTTCTCACCACGACCGACTGCGGAAGCGTGAATTTCCGCAGCTTTCTTTTCCAGCTCAACGCGTTTGGCTTCAAACTCTGCCTTGGCAGATTCGGTGGCGCGTTTGGCTTTGCCTTGCGGGATCAGAAAGTTACGGGCGTAACCGTTTTTGACATTCACGACATCGCCTAGCGAACCAAGGTTTACAACTTTTTCCATCAAAATAATCTGCATGTTTTTCTCCTAGTCCGTTCTGCTTAGCGATTTGGGTGCAGATCGGTGTAGTGCAGCAACGCCAAGAAGCGCGCGCGCTTGATTGCGACATCCAACTGGCGCTGATACTTGGCTTTGGTGCCGGTAATACGCGCCGGGATGATCTTGCCGTTTTCATTGACAAAATCTTTCAGGACACCGATGTCCTTGTAATCAATTTGCATAACTTTTTCGGCGGTGAAACGGCAGAACTTCTTACGACGGAACAATCCTCGATTTGGATTGCGCTTGTCATCTTTCTTACTAGCCTTACCGCGACGGGGTCCGGGACGTGGCATGTTTAACCTCGTTGTTTAATTTGTTGGGAACCGAAGGCGCGCTGAGTCTAAGATGACTAAGCGGCGGCAGCTTCTTTAGACGCGTCTTTGA
>JBEILF010000146.1:0-6297 GCA_040379385.1 Burkholderiales bacterium
GCATAAACATAATCACACGCCGCGCGCCGCGCTGGGTTATATGACACCATTTGAGGTAGCATTTGATCGCCCTCCGCCGGTCGGCATTTGGTGTTGATACCGCGTTTTTGCTTGAAAGTACCCGTCAATCGGCGACTTTCACTCTTGACGCTAAGCCCAGGTGGGCTTTTTCTTCACAAACGGCGTCGGTGGAGTGAATGGCGCAGCGGCCACGGCAATTACACTGCCGCGCGGCAGAATTTGCGGTGTGGTCACGACGGCGGGAGCGGCGACGGCCTTTTTGGCGCGTCGCTTACTGGTGTAAGCTAAGCATGGCTGACGATGGGCGCGTTAGGCGCGAAAAGCAGGGTGAGCTAGGTGATTCAGGCCTTGGCCGTGTTTGGTAGCGCAAGCGGGGCGATAAACACGCTAACATCGCCGATGCTGGCGGTAATTGATCGACTTTTACGCGACGCAACCCCGATGAGGAGCATTGCCATGAGCAAGTCCAAGGACACCAAGAAAGACACCAAAAAAGCGGCAACAAAAACGCCGAAAGAGAAGAAAGCGGCGAAGAAACTGAAGAAAGAAGAGCGCAAGCGCCAGTAGGCGCTCGCTGTGAACAGGTCGGGCTCGCGTTTGCGGCCCGGCTTTGCTTGTTTTTCGCGAGTGCCAATCAAGAGTGCCAATCAATTATGGCTTCAACAACTCTCCGCCGCGCCAACCTCTTAGAGATCAACCAACTTGTTACGCTGATCAACGCCGCTTTCCGCGTGGAGGATTTTTGCGTGATGGGCGACCGCACTAGTTTTGAGGACATTCATGCGCGATTTCAATCGGGTACTTTTTTCGTACTTGAGGATGCAGCCGCCCACGGGGTATTGGTAGGCACGGTGTTCACCTCGATTACCGGTACACGTGCCTACCTTGGTTTGTTATCGGTCGATCCCGCCGTGCAGGGACGCGGAAGTTCAAAAGTGTTGATCGACGCAGTAGAACAAAATGCGCTGGTCGCAGGATGCGACTTTCTCGATATCACCGTGGTGAATGTGCGTGAAAACCTGTTCGGCTACTATGAGAAATTAGGCTTTACGCCTTACGGCGTCGTGCCGTTCCCCGTTCCTGAAAAAGCCCGGATGCCGTTACATTTGGTACAGATGACCAAGCCGTTGCGCCCCGCATGGCAGACCGCCGCGCCCGTTCCAAACAGCGTCTAGAGCGCTTTCTCAATCGTCTCGCACAGCCGTTTGAGCACTTCAATGCGTGACCAAAGTTTGTCGTCTGAAGCGATTACATTCCACGGCGCAATTTCGGATGACGTGCGATCAATCATATCCGACAACGCAAGTTCGTAGGCAGGCCATTTCTTGCGGTTGCGCCAGTCATCTGGTGTGATCTTGAAATTCTTGTGTGGCGTTTTCTCGCGCAGCTTGAAGCGTTTAAGCTGTTCCTTCTGAGTGATCGCCAGCCAGAATTTGAGGACGATGCTGCCGCTATCGGTAAGCGTGTCTTCGAACTCATTGATCTCGTGGTAGGCACGCATCCAATCGGTCGGTTTGCATAGTTTTTCCACACGTTCGACAAGCACCCGGCCATACCAGGAGCGGTCAAAAATTACCGCGTGGCCGTGTGCCGGAATTTGTCGCCAAAAGCGCCACAAGTAGGGCTGCGCACGCTCTTCGTCTGTTGGCGCGGCAATGGGCACCACGCGATATAGACGTGCGTCAATGGCACCGGTAATGCGTCGAATGGTGCTGCCCTTGCCGGCCGCGTCCATGCCCTCAAACACGAGCACCAGCGAGCGGTCCTTGAACCGTTTGTGGCGTGTGAGCAGGCTTAACTCACCCTGCAACTTGGTTAGCTGTCGCTGGTAACTGGCGCGACCCAACGACCGGCTGTAGTCGGCGGTATTTGAGATGCTAAGTTTGTCAAGACTCCGCTCGGGGAGCGGCTCTGCGGGGGCGAGAGTAGTGGTAGTGCCGTTAAGTGCTCTGTCTAGGGCGTTGAGGAGCAAATTGCCTGCGGCGAGAGAGCGGTAAGCGTGGTTGCTACCTTCAATGATGTGCCAGGGGGCTTCACCGGTTGAGGTTTCGCGCAACACCAGTTCGCAGACTTCGATGAATTCATCGTAGTGCTTGTACTGCCGCCAGTCGTCTTTGGTGACGCGCCAAGCCGTGTTCTTTCTGGCCGACAACGCCTTCAGTCTTTCCGCTTGGGCGTGTTTTGAGAGGTGAAACCAGAGTTTGACAATCGCGGCACCTTCGGCCACTAGCATGCGCTCGTGGTCGCGAATACGCGCCAGCTGCTTTTCAAACACTGCGGTGTATTGCGCATCACGCTCGTGATGCCGAGTCTTGTCGCTATCCGCGCTGCGGAGTTTGTCGCGACCTTGGCCCCGTTGTCGGCTCACCACCCGGTGGATTATTGGGTCGGTGTACCATGAACCAAACAGAATTCCGATGCGACCCTTGGGCGGCAACGCCTGCCAGAATCGCCACATGTCCGGGCGATCGCGTTCCCCGTCGCTTGCGGCACCAAATGCATGGGTGTGAATGTGGCGCGGGTCCATCCACTGATTAAACAGGTTCACCGTTTCCCCCTTGCCGGCACCATCAACGCCATTCACCAGAATAATCACCGCAGCCTTGTTCTGCTCAAGCAACTTGTACTGGGCGGTGAGTAGTGCTTGCCGCAACAGCGGTGTCTGTCGGTCGAACTCGGCTTTTTTTATCTTGTGGCCAATTTCAGCGGATTCGAACATGAGATGCTCCGTGAGTAGAATTCGGCTGCTTGTCATGTTGCGCGATTTGCCGAGAAGCAGCAAATCGGCATGGATGCGCCGAGGAGGGTAGCATGCAGACTGAACTGCGTTTCGATTGCTACCCCCTATTAAACACGTAGAAAGTTGATTTTTGGCCACTGAGACCAAAGCGGTGATCGGTACCATTACCTGGACTGAAGCGGGCCGTACCCACACCGCGATCTGGCGGGCGGAGAATGGCGCACAGCCGCCTAAACGTCTGATGGTAGTCGATGACACCATCAGCGCTGATAGTGCCTATCGGCTGGCGTGTGAAGGTACGGGGCTGTTGTGGCGAGGTGACTACCAGAATGCCCGGCAGTTGTTGCTTGCGTTGGCGCGCCGAGTTGATGCGAAAAGTGTCAAGACGAGGCGGTACGCTGCAACGGCAGCAAACAGGCCCGCGTCTAATGCGGAACATGCAAAATTGCTGATCGATGCCTTTAATCGGCATCGTTTGAGTCGTTCACAGCGCGCGCGCACTTTGTCGATGCTGCTGATCCCGTTCGATTCCGATTTTTCGGTGCCCCTCGGTCGTGCGCCAGAGGTGCAAACGGCGTTAAAAGAGGCGTGGGGACAGCCGACCAACCGACCATCGGTGGCGTCGCTACGCGAATTACTCGGCATCATCGGTGCTCATGAATGGCGGCGTAAGGGCGTGGAAATCGCCGCGCTGGGAGAACGCATCCATCCACACTATGGCGTATTTGCGCCGATACGCAGCGAATACGTCGGCCTCGTGGCCAAAGCGCCCCTGCCGACACCAACGCCGGTAATGGCGTTCGACATCGGTACCGGTACAGGTGTGTTGGCTGCAGTTTTGTCGAATCGCGGCATCAGCCGGGTGATTGCGACAGACATGGATTCACGCGCGCTGATCTGCGCGCGTGACAACCTGCGCCGGTTGGGACTGCAAGAGACAGTGTCGGTGATTGCGGCCGATCTGTTTCCCCAAGGGCGCGCGCCGCTGATTGTGTGTAATCCACCTTGGCTACCCGCCCGGCCATCATTACCCTTGGAGCGCGCTGTTTATGACCCGGATAGCAACATGCTGCGCGGTTTCTTGAGTGGGCTTGCCGCGCATTTGGAGCCTGGTGGGGAGGGTTGGCTGATACTGTCCGACCTCGCCGAACACTTGGGTCTGCGTTCGCGCGAGACTCTTTTATCCTGGATCGCCGAAAGTGGCTTGATGGTTCGCGGGAGGATTGACATCAAGCCGTCTCACCCCCGCATTTCTGACACCACCGATGCTTTGCATGCAGCGCGTGCCAAAGAAGTCACTTCGCTATGGCGTCTGAGCGCAACATAGCTGTTTTGATGCAATGTTTGATGCAGCACAAACGCTGAGGATGTAAACGCTGCATAGTTGAGACATTCTCATTAGTCACGGAAGCCCCCATGCAAGCGAATCATGTCGTCATCTGGCTCGACCATAGCGAAGCCCACATCATTACCTTTACGCGCGAAGCGGCTGATAAGGCAATCATTATTCACGCGCCAAATCGGCGCGAGCATCAGCATCACAAGGCGGATACCGTCGGATCCGGTAAAGCCGCCGAACATCCTGAGTATTACAACGCTATCATCGAAAAAGTCCGTGACGTGCGTGAATGGCTGGTGGTAGGCCCCGCCAACGCCAAGCTGGCGTTTGTCAAACACGTTTCAAGAACCCATCCTGGGCTCAACGGCCACTTGATTGGTGTGGAGACGGTTGACCATCCCACCGACGCTCAGTTACTCGCGTACGCGCGCAAGTATTTTGTGGCCGCTGATCGCATGATCTAGCCAGAAACATTCAATCTAGGCGGAAACAGACCGCGGCGTCAGGTGTTATCGGCATAGTTTCGCGCCGAGACCTTGTTGAGCACTTTGCCGCTGTCGCTGATCATCACTGAAAAGTCAATGATGTAACCCCACGAGTCGATGTAGCGGTAGTCCCAAGCGGTGGCCTTGAGGTTGTCAAAGCGTACCCGTTGATGTGGTTGACCAAGTATCGCAGTGACATTGGCGGCGTCCATGCCGAAGACTACGAGTGCGGCTTTGTTGTCGTTGAGACCCAGCGACATAAAGTGGCTGCTCAAGGTCGGCGTGCCACAGGCGGCAAGACACGCCAGACAGCAAATGTAGAGTAGAGCCTTCATCTTTGCGCCGGTTTGCGAAATGGACCAGTCTCCATACTAGCCTGAATGTTTCGTCGGTCGCCAGTTGCTTAGCAGGACGTTGCCTCTAGGCGATTGGCAAACCAATTAGGCGCGTTTCTCTCTTGCTGTGGATACGGGCTACAGGTTGGCTTGCGGGCGATTGGACGGCAATGTTCCGCCTTGCTGCCGAAGCATAGCCCGCTATGCTGTGCTTGGTCAGGCAAAAAGCCGCTCGCCTGTTCACCTATTCGCCCGCTTTGCAACACGCCCCCATGAAATGTTCAGGCTAGAAGCGCCAACCGATGCCGAGGCTAACGAGATTTGGGTCCACCTTTAACGTGGTTAGTTTTGCCCCGTTCACCTTGACATCCGTCTTGATGTTTACTCGTTTGAAGTCGAGATTGATATAAGTGTTTTTGGCGAGTTCAAAGTCGATGCCAATCTGTGCGGCGGAACCGAAACTATCTTTATCCGTCGAGATGCCAGTTGGTAGATTCGCGCTCATGAACCGGGTGTAATTTGATACCCGCACCAACATACGGATTTACGCTATTGCCCGGTGCAAAGTAGTACTGAAGGGTTAGTGTTGGCGGCAGGTGTTTCAGGCTACCGATGTTGTTACCCTGTAGCTTGACATCGTGCGTTTGCGGGTACGTCAGTACCAACTCAGCGGCGAGATTCTTGGTGAAAGTGTAGACGAAATCGATTTCGGGAAATGTTTTGTTGTTCAGCGCAACTTTGGTACCCGTCACGTCTGGAGAATTGCCGTTATCGACCTGCATGTTTAATGCGCGCACACGCATCATGTAAGTTCCTTCTTCGGCGAAGGCGGGTGTGGCGAGGGTTGAGCCAACGGTAACGGCAGCCAACAAAGCCAGTGGTGGTTTGCGCTTCATTTTGCTATTCACTTTCTCATGTGGATCAATCATGAGAGGAGTTTGCGCAGTGCGGCAAAGTCCATGTTGAAGATCATCAAGCCAAGCTGAGGTTACCCTCGAAAATTGCCGCAACTTGAACAGATCAATTCGCAAAACACGCCTATTGGCGCGCGCGTCCCGGCCTTTTCTGCCGAAAACACCCGCCAAATAAGGAGTCTTCTGTAGAAACAAAGCGTAAGAATTGTGTAGAAATTGCGAAGATTGCAGCCTCCTGCATAACGACGACGCGGTTTTCCGAGTAGTCGGTTAGCCGCGTCACAGTAGTTCCACCGCGAAGTCCATTTATTCGTTAGCCCTGTTCATCGCGCGCCATGCGTTTTCCGCTCTGGGTTCGACTCGTCATTACCTTCGCCATACTGAGTGTCGCGCGGGTCATTGTGCTGACGCGTGAGCAGCGGCGCAGGTTACAGCGCGACTTTTGGGCGTACGTCAATCAACA
>JBEILF010000147.1:0-6294 GCA_040379385.1 Burkholderiales bacterium
TTGGCATCGCCGCGTACATGACGATGAAGGGGTTGTTCGGTGTCTGGCGTGTTGCTTCCATTGATAAGGTCGCAGTCGATCTTGCAGCCTCAGGTGTTGCCACACAGGAGTTTGGTAGCTTACTCGCCACCATGCTCGGCATTAGCAAGAAGGCCGCGCAGATCAGCGCGGCATCGGTCATTGCCGGCACCATGCTGATCTGGGTCGTTGCCGGTCGCGAGTTCCGCGCCTCTCTCGACGGTTGGCTCGGCGGCCTCGGTTATGGCCTTGCGGCGGTTGCAGGCTGGTACATCACCGCCAAAATTGGTTTTGGTGAAAATCAAGAGACGCTTGAAATGGTCTTCTTTGGCACCAATAGCCGTACAGCAGAGTCGATCACGTTCGTTGCGCCAATCGCCTACTCACTGGAACTATTGATGTTGTGGAGTGACAAGTCCCTTGCCGTTACGTTTGGAATTGCCTCTGTGTCGGGGATGATTCTCGGCGCATTTGTCTACTCACTCGTCTTCAAACGATTCCGCTGGGAAGGTTTTGCGAGTGTGGATGACACACGCAATCATCTTGTTGGTGCGGTACTCATGGGTGTCGGCGGCGTCACCGCGATGGGTTGCACCATCGGTCAGGGCGTTACCGGCCTATCAACACTCGCTGTCGGTTCCTTCTTCGCGCTGGCCGCGATGATTGTCGGCTGTGCGGCGACGCTCAAGTACCAGTATTGGAAAATGATGCAGGAGTAAAAACCCGGTGCTTCGGCTGACCTGCAGATCGCTTGACTCTGTACGGCACGCGCCGCGAAAAGAAAATTACCCCGTCGACCTTGCGGCTGACGGGGTAATTGTTTCAGCTCAGAGGCGACTAAGCTTCGTTGGCGGCACCTCTAAGGACACCTGCCAGTTTGTGGATTACTTAAACGAATACGCGAGGGATGCAAAGTAAGTACGCCCTCGCGGATCGCCATAGGTGGAGTCCCACGTGACTTGGAAGTAGCGCGACTGGTTGGTGAACGGTGGTGCGGTATCGGCAAGGTTCAACACGCCAGCGCGTAGGCGAAGTTCCTTCGAAAAGCGGTAGCTGCCGCTCAGGTCCCAAAGCGAGTAAGCCTTTACGTCGCGGTTGTTCCACTCCGGCGCCGCCAAGCCGTCGACGTTTTGGTCGCGATAGCTTGAAAGATACGTGTTGGAAAGTGTCACGCCGATCGGGCCGCGGTCCCAATCGAAGTTCAGCTTATGACGCCAACGTTGCACGGCCTTGTCGTCGCGGAATTTGCCCAAGCCGTCGACCAGTGGTGAGCGTGGATCGGTCGCGAACTTATACTCAGTGACGACGGTGCCCAAGATGTCTGCACCAAAACGGCCGAGGGGACCGTTGTCACCGCGCCAACGAAACGCGAGGTCCAGACCGGCGGTATTGAGCTTGCCGCGGTTCTCTTTCTTCACGGTGATGACGTTAACAAAGCCGTCCGAGAAGCGGCTGACGATAGCCGTGTTGTTGTAGTAGGTTGGGTTGCTGAAGATGGTCTCTTCGCCGATTTCCGAAATGATGTCGGTCTTGCGGATGGTCCAGAAGTCAACGCTACCGCTCCAATTGCGCGAGGGCTCAAAGATCACGCCGACACTGAACTGTTTGGACTTCTCCGGCTGTAGGTCTGGGTTGGAGAAGCGATCAATGGGCAGCTGCCCCACCTCGCCCGACACCGGGTCGCGTACGAAGCTGGCGGTCACGCCGGATCGTACTGGACGGAACAACTCGGAAACTGACGGCGCACGGAAGCCGGTGCCATATGAAGCGCGGAACAGCAGCGTATTGTCGGGACGGAAGCTGATCCCGACTTTTGGATTGGTGGATGTTAGGTTTGACGTAGTGCGGTTGAGGGCCTTGTCATAGACGCCGTCGTAGCGGTCGCTGCGCAGCGCGAACTGGCCTTCCCATTGTTTGGTAAACGGCGCGATGATTTCGGCGTAAGCACCCTTGACATTACGGGTATTGCTGGTGTCTGCCAACAGTGCGCCCGAGCTTGAACGGTCGCCAACCACATCGTTGCTCTTCAACACATCCGTGGCACGGAAGCTGGTCTCTTCACGTCGCGCCTCAGCACCCAATGCAAGAACGACATCGCCGCCATCTAGGCGGGTCAGCGTACGTGACAACTTGCCGTCGATGATGGTGGTGGTGCCTTTGGAGATACGTGCTGCGCCGCTCAGTTGGATTGAATCCATGAATGCCCGTCCGGCGGCAGTCGGTAACACGAACGGGTTGTAGGCACCGGCAGCAATACCAGCGCGCAGGCGGGTGTTCGACACCCAGCCGCGGATGTTTTCGTCGGTCGTCTCGTTCACGCTGCGGTTGATCGCGGCGTCGTAGTCCCAGTCGGCAACAGTGCCAGTTGCACCGACGACCACACGTGTGGCTTCACTCTCGACGCGGCTGGTGCGCCCGCCAGCGTCCGAGAGTCGGAAGCGGAAGGCGACCGGTGTGGTGATACCAGTCACCGCTTGCAGCGAAGCCGGCAGGGTGATGCCGGCGCTGGCGGCGATGTTGCCCGATGTTGCCGGCGATGCGGCGTAGTCCGTCTCGGTCTTGCTCAGGAGTAATTCAGCAAACAATTGGTGCGTGGGGGCCAACTGGAACGTGGCGCGGCCGATGAAGTTTTGTTTGTCCGATTTTGGATAAATCTCGGTATCAGCCATGTAGTTAAAGCTACAGCCTTCCCGGCCACCCAGTCCGGTGGGTTGGACAGAGTTGGGGTTCGCGCCGCCAGTGCACGACGTGCGGGCGAAGTTGACACGACGTGAGCCGCTGTTGATGCCGCCCGGATTCCACGTGCCATCGGCGTTGGTGCCACGCAGCGCGGTGGTGGGGTTGGCGCGTACAAAGTTATTCAAAGTTGTCAGTTGTGCCGAGGTGAGATCGACGTTGGCTGGAAACGGGTTGGACGATGTTTGTGGTGCCAGGCGTCCGGGCAGGTCGTACTCTTGAATGAACTTGCGCTGGCTGGAACGTAGTGGATCGAGTTTCTGCACATCGATTGCACCAAAGACGTTGAACCCATCCTTACCGAGGTCGCCAATACCTGCCGAGGCGCTCACGGTCGTTTTGCCCGCACCGCCCTGTTCAGTACTCGCGGTGTAGATCTTGATGTCCGCGCCCTGATAGTCTTTGCGGGTGATGAAGTTGATCACTCCGCCCATTGCATCTGTACCGTAAATTGCCGAGGCACCGTCCTTCAGTACTTCGACGCGCTGAACTGCACCAGATGGAATATTGTTGAGATCAACACCTGAGTTGTCCCCAGGTGAGGCAAAGTTGGCGAGGCGACGGCCATTTAGGAGTATCAGCGTACTGGACACGCCCAGGCCGCGCAAATTCGCACCGTTAAAGCCACGCTGCGCACCGGCTTGGTCGGTGATGCTGGCACCGTCAGTCAAGCCGCCGACGTTGGCAGTGATCTTTTGCAGCAATTCGGCCGCTGTAGTGACACCGCTTTTGTCGATGTCTTCGCGCGAGATGACTTGCACCGGAAGCGCGTTCTCGCCTTCGATACGCTTGATGGACGAACCAGTTACCTCGATTTTTTCCGCCTTGACGGCAGGCGCAGCGGGCGCAGGTGCGGCGGTCGGCGTCTGGGCGACGGCTTGGATCGACGCGAGGGCCACTGCGACCGCTAGGACGCATGGCTTCAAAACAAAGTGCGTTTGTTTCATTTGGGTGGACTCCGTAGTGGGCATGTTTGGTAAATCTTGGGTTCGTGAAAGATGGGAGCGGTGGCTGGCAGCTGGGAAATTGTTGGTTGACCTGACTAATGACGAGTTGTCCCCCTTTTTGATCGATGCAGTCTAGCCACCGGCGTGGGGAAAAAAAGCCCCGGACGGGGTAGCCGTCGCTTGTTGACAACTTGGCGTCGCAAAGTTGAAAGCGGGTTGTGGTCATTTTCACGAATCTGACCTAATTGCCGGGTTCCGACCCCCGTCGCTGCGGGGATCGTTTGGTCGGGATGCTTATAACAATGCGACCATCGGTTACAAGTTGCGCAATTTTCTGCAGGGCGTGCCTATGGGCGGTCACGGCGATGTGTCAATATCTTGTATCGTCACAATTCCTACCGAGTTGCTGTGAAATTTTCCACCTTGTCATCCAACCGCGAACCCCTAACTCCCGGCCACCGTATACCCGCAGCGTTTTTCGTGGCATGGGCGTTGCTCGTTGGTAGCCTGCCGACGCCGCTGTGGGCAAACGAGAGTGCCAAGGTTGACAAAGCCGGTATCGCCGTCGCCAAGGTTGCCCAGCCTGGCATCGCAGTAGCAATTGGCGGCGCACTCAAGGCAGACAACGCCGATGTTTGGCACCGAATCGTTAGCCTAAGCGGCGGCTCCGGCGCGAAGTGGGTGGTGTTTCCGACCGCTTCTGGTGAGCCTGAGCAATCGGCAAAGAGCCTCATTGAGTCACTGCAAAAGCAAGGCGCCAAAGCGGAGATGATTCCGCTCTCGGACAAGTTAAAGGGGTTCGACATCCGCAGCGTCGTGGAGGATGCCAAGTGGATCGCGCTGATCGATGCGGCCAGTGGCGTGTATTTTTCAGGCGGGGCGCAAGAGCGAATTACTGCGGCGCTGTATGCCGCCGATGGCAGACCAACAGCAATGCTTGAGGCGATCTGGCGTTTGTTCAGGCGCGGTGGTGTAGTCGCCGGATCGAGCGCAGGTGCGGCAATCATGTCGGAAACCATGTTCCGCGAACCACCGTCGATTCTGACGGTGATGCAGCACGGCGCGAGGTGGGGTAGCGAAATCGACCGAGGGCTTGGCTTTGCCGGGCCGGGCGTGTTTGTTGATCAGCATTTTTTGAAGCGCGGTCGCATCGGTCGTATGGTTGCCGTCATGGCGCAACAGAACATCAAGCTGGGCCTCGGAGTGGAAGAAAACAGCGCTGCCGTCATTCATGGCGGCGACGTCGAAGCAATCGGCGCGCGCGGCGTGTTACTCGTTGACCTGCGCGGCGCGAGCCAAGTCGGCAGCAGGCCGTTGCGCGTCTTGGGTGCCACGCTGACTTGGTTAGATCGTGGGGATCGGGTCGATGTTCGCAGTGGTGTCGTTTCACCATCAGCGGTCAAGCTGGCGGGGAAAAAGCTCGACCACACGGCAGCCGACTTTAAGCCCTATAACGACCGTGTGCGTTTTTATGCGGATATGCTGGGTGACAACACGATCCTGTTTGCCATGAGTGAATTGCTTGATAGCACCGCCGCAGAATCGCGCGGTATCGCGTTCTCAGCGGGCCGGGCCGGATCGAATGTGAAGCCTTCATCAGGTGAATCTCACCACCTTGGCTTCGAATTCCGCCTGTTCAAGACCGCATCTACACATGGTTATTTCACCTCCAAGCTGGGGGGGGAGGACTACAGCATTGTGCAAATGGGGCTAGATATCGTCCCGGTACAGATGGCTAATCCGTTGTATGTTCCCTTCCTGCAGGCGGGTGCAGAGAAAGCAGGCGAAAATAGTCGTTTGGCAATGCCGCCCAAGCAAGATCTGGTCGCGGCCCCTAACTCGGAGACTGTGAAATGAATGTTTTCTTGCGTGGACTGATCGTCGCCGCTTCTGTCGTTTTGTTTGTTGGCCCTGCTGCTTCCGCCAATGCGCAAGCAAAGAAAGTGCGGCTCGGTGTTGAGGGGGCTTATCCGCCGTTCAGTGAAATCGACACCTCTGGCAAGTTAAAAGGATTTGACATCGATATCGCCAACGCGTTGTGTGCGCAGATGAAAGTGGAATGTGTATTCGTACAATTAGCCTTCGACGGCATGATTCCCGCGTTAAACAGCCGCAAGATTGACGCCGTGATCGCCTCGATGTCGATTACCGATGAACGCAAGAAGGCAGTGGATTTCACGGACAGGTACTATAAAACACCCGCGCACTTTGTCGTGAAGAAAGGTTCCACGCTCGAAGTCACCCCCGCAGGATTGAAGGGCAAACGGGTTGGGGTTCAGCGATCTACGACCCATGATCGTTTTGTCGGTGATAACTTTAAAAGCGCGGATGTCGTTCGTTACACCAAACAAGATGAGGTGTTCCTTGACCTCGCCTCAGGCCGTGTTGATGCGGCGGTGCTCGACATGATTGCGGCGCAGGTGGGATTTCTGAAAACGCCGCCGGGCAAGAATTTTCACTTTGTTGGCCCGGTGTACGACGATCCGAAGTACTTTGGTGTCGGCGCTGGAATTGCACTTCGGAAGGGCGACAATTCTCTACGCGAAGACTTCAACAAGGCAATCGCCGCGATTCGTGCCAACGGCATATACAA
>JBEILF010000148.1:0-6290 GCA_040379385.1 Burkholderiales bacterium
AGCCAGTAACGCCATTCGGCGGCGGCGATAACGAGCACGCGTTTCACGGATTGGTCTTGGCGGAAAAGGCGCGGTGGACGGTTTCGGTCTCAATGCGACCACCAGCAGGTGCGGCGAACTGATCCACCAGCTTGCCGCCGCGTAGCAGGCCGATACGATCCGCCACCTGGCAGGCACCATACACGTCGTGTGTCACCATCAGGATGGCCTTGCCAGCGTCGGCAAGGCCGCGCACCAAGTCGTGAAATTCGTCGATGGCGGTGGGGTCCAGCCCCGAGGTTGGCTCGTCGAGCAAAAGAATGTCTGTGTCACGCAAGATTGCCAACGCGATTGCCACTTTCTGCCGCATACCCTTGGAGTACCGGCGCAGCTTGATCCCGCGCGCCTCACCGGCCAGCGACACACGATCAAGTGCCGCGTCGATGTCGGATTCACCACAGACCACACCGGCCAGTTGCAGAAAGTAGTTAAGGTTCTCGCGCGCATCGAGATGTTCGTACATTGAAGCGGCTTCAGGAAGGTAGGCCATCGCACGGCGGGCGGCCGCCACGTCGCTGCCAACATCGCGTGTGTTGACGATGACCCGACCGCCGGATACCGGCAGAAAGCCAAGGAAGGTGGAAAGCGTCGTTGACTTGCCAGCACCGTTGCCGCCGAGCAGCCCGTAGACCTCACCGCCGGCAACTTCAAAGCTCACGCCCGACAGCACTTCCCTGCCACCGCGAAGTACGCGGAGTTGCTCTGCCGCTAACTTAACTTGGCGCGCCACGTCAAAACTTGAACGCAGCGGACAAGCGTACGCTGCGTGGTGTGCCTGGTTGCACCCAAAGCGTCGAGAACGAGTTGGTGTAATAGGTTTCGTTGAACAGGTTGTCTACGTCCAGTCTCAGGGTCGTCGTCTTTGTGACTTCATACGCGGCAAAAGCACGAGCCAGCGTATAGGCCGGCAGCTTGAAGTTGGTCGTAAATTCTCCGGAGCGCTTGCCCACATGCACCACGCCGCCACCCAGCTGCAGGCCGTGGCCGGCCAGCGTCATCGACTTCACCAGCTGCAGGCTCAGGCTTTGCTTTGGCACGTTGAGCAGCGGCGTGCCCGCCGGCACGGGGACGCCGAAGTTGGCGTCGTTGAAGGTGTTGGTGGTTTTTGCGTCGACATACGCATACGAAGCCCAAATGCTGTATCCGCTAGCGATTTCACCCTGCAAATCAATTTCGATGCCACGGCTTTTCGCTTGGCCAATGGCCGCCAATGTGAGCGCACTGGGGTCATCCACAACAAGGATGTTCTTCTGCCGAACTTGGAACACGGCCACCGTCCCGTCGATGCCGCCGACTGAAAACTTGGCACCGCCTTCAACCGCAGTGGATTGATTCGGCGTGAAGCCATTGCCGCGAGCATCCACACCTGAAAGCGGGCGGAAGTTTTCGCCGTAGGTGGCGTACAGTGACAGCGACGGATCGGCGCGGAAGACAAGACCGAGTTGCGGGCTGACGCGCGTTTCCTTTTGCGTCAGGACCTGGCCGTTGGCCCGGTTATTCAGTGTTTGTTTGTAGTCGTCGTAGCGCGCACCGACCCGCAGTTGCACACGGTCGCTCAGGTTGATCTGGTCCTGCAAAAACAACCCTGCCGATTGCTGCGTTTCCACACGGTTGGTTAGTGGCGTGGGCGTGGGAAGGGCGTAGCTGCCATAGACCGGGTTGAAGATGTTGATTGCCTGTTGCTGCGCCAAGGTCGGGTTGCTCGCCAGAGCCGGGGCGCGCGCACGCAGAAACACTTGGTCGTTTTCGAAACGGTCGGAATCCAAACCGAAGATCACGCGGTGCCGAAGCCCACCCCATTTGAAGCGGCCATTGATTTCAGCACGTACCACCTGATAGTCGGCATCGTAGTCACGAAAGCGGCGCTGGCGTGTCAGCGTCTGGCCGTCGATCAGCAGACGCTGGCGGTTGGTGGCGAGTTCGGCTTCGGTCGAAAAGCCTTCCAGCGAGGTCTTGCGCGTGGTCAAGCCGACAAGGGCGCTCCAATCCTTGTTGAAGTCGTGCTGGAACTCGAGTTGGTGGCCCTGCACATCTGCCCTCAGCGGGCCGTCGCCCGGCTCGCCGAGAAAACGGCTCTGGGGAATCCGCCCTAGCTGTCCATTGAGCGCGAGAACACCGCGGTCGAACGGGATCTTTTGCTGACTGTACTCCAGTTCATAGACCAGATTGCTTTGCGGGCTGATGCGCCAGGCAATCGACGGACTCGCACCGTGTTTGCTCGTTTCGACGGTATTGCGGAAGCTGCCTGCGTCTTCTGTGTAGCCGACGAAGCGGACGGCTAGGCTGTCGGAAAGCGGCGCGGTCCAATCGATATCGGCACGATAGGTATCAAAACTGCCGGCAGACAAACGAAACTCGCCGGCCGTCTTGAAGGTGGGACGTTTGGTGACTAAATTGACTGTGCCGCCAGGTTCACCGCGCCCGAACAACGCTGCACGCGGTCCTTTCAGCACTTCAACCGACTCGATGCCCGACAAATCACGGGGACCGCCGAAGCCACGGCCGGCGTTGAAGCCGTTGACCAAATAGTTGCTGGGCAGATTTTCATCGCCAACGAAGCCGCGAATTGCGAACGCATTCCACAACCCACCGAAGTTGTTTTGCCGAGCCACTGTAGCTGACAGGGCCAATGCCTGATTGAGGTCGACCGCACCTGACGCACGCAAAGTCTCCGCGTCGATTGTCTGTTCGGCCTGCGGCGTTTCCAAGCGCTTGAAGTCGCCTTGGTACGCCTGCCGGGTGGCGGTGATTGTCAACGTTTCCGCTTGCACTGCGGGGCTCGGCTGCTGCGCAATTGCAGGTACGGCCAAGAGTGTTGCAGTACAGAGCATCGGCACCGCACGGGTGTGGTTTTTCTTCATGGAATGATCAGACATGGGAAGTCGCAGGGCTGTGGAGAACAGGAAAGAGGAGCGGGTGTTTCGGCAAACGGTCGCGCAGACTGATGTCAGCACTTGGCAAATGCGTTCGAGTAGTGAGAGTGCGTTGGGACCGACGCGACTCCCGCCCTCATTGCGGCACCAATGCCACGCGTGGGCTACTCGAAACTTGTATGAGATTTTACATAGATAGGGCCAGTTATGCAATCTAGTTGCAAATGAACGGATAGTGAATTAAGGACAGTCGGCCTCTTCTTGCATCTGTTTCCAACTGCCTGCTGCCTGCTGCCTGCTGTGCTTGGCTGCGAGCAGCGGTTTGATGTGTTGTTCTGTGTGCTGGCAATGTGCCTTGCGAGATTAGTGCGTAGTGTCGTGGCGGTGATGCGATGGCGCGCACACCGCCGTAGTAATTCGGCCCCTCCTGCGGCATCCCGTCGGTGCCGGTTGTTGACCTCAACCAACCCTGCGCCACTGCCCATGCTAGGCTACCGCACCAGACAGGAAGTCAATTCGTTTGTCGCGGTGGATGATCTGATCATCCGTTAACTGCGAGATCGCGAATAATTTTCTAACCTGCAGGGAGAGGCGTTGCGTATGGGGATTTCCTCGGCGATGCGGCCGTTGTTTGGTTTGGTCTGGTCATCCGGCTTGCAGTCCACTGCCGAGGTTGCGGCATGCAGGTTGAAGCCCGGCGAGCGCATGCTGGAGATTGGCTGTAGGCTGCCGCTGTACCGACGCTACTGATCGTAATCCGGAGAGTCCCGACCGTTTGTTTTGCAGCAGCTCCCAGCGGTTCATTGCCGCGTTGATTTCACTCGCCACCACTTCCAGTCTCATGCTCATATTCGCAGCCGTGTCTGGTGACTTCACAAACAGGCTGCCATCGGCGAGGACTTCGGTTAAGTTGGCCTGCTCCTTTTTTCGGGCTTCAATCTTGCCGGGTAGCTGTTCGAGCTCACGTGTGTTATTGAACCACATCTTAACCTTGCGGCCCGTGCTGGCAGCAGCGGCAGCCGAAAACGAAGCCCCAGTATTGGCGGGTGTCTTCGTGGCATTTACCCACGAAGTGTCCGTTTTTGCTTGACTTTGACATTGGTTGCAGGCGCGCAAGGTAAAAGACATGTCAAAAATCCCCCGTTCGTCGCCTTCGGCTGCCCCTTGGTCGAAACCGGTCATGAGCTGTTGCGGTGCGGTGAGAGGGGCAATTGCGGGATGCGCTGTTGCACAGGCGCTAAAGACAAAGGGCACCGATATCGATGCCCTCTGAGTCGCGCTGACAGCCTTTAGCTGCTTAAGCCGATTGCTACCCTTGCTTGACTGTGGTGCGCGTTGTGCTGCTTTCCGTTTCGACGATTCATCAACGATAGGCTGGCGATATTGCTCCAGCGTGCCTTCTTCGCTGTCGGGATCGTCTGGGCAGCACTTGCGTGCGGCGACGCGACAAATGAAGTATGAATGACGATAGAAATCGGCAAAGCAGCGACGTACAGGGGGTTTCGGCACTATTTCTATTTACTTGAGTGCCGGAGCGCAATTAATTTGAGATGTCGGCCCTAGGGCTTGGATACCGGCTTGGTGTTTTCCGCAAGGAAGGCAACGGCACGCTCCAAGACACGATCACGATTGAACAGGTAGTCCTCACGCGTCATCTTGACTTCAATATCCGGCGCAACACCATCACCTTCAATACGCCCGCCAGACTTGGTCACAAAGCCGATTTCGCTGTAAGCCATTTGTGCGCCGCCGGGCACATCCGCCAGCCCGAAATAACCCAGCAGGCAGCCGCATGTGCGCTGTCCAATCAAGGTGGCGCGTTTGGTTTCTTTCATCATGCTGGAAAAAATCTCTGACGCCGACGCCGAACTTTCGTTGGTCAGCACTACTACGGGCTTGGTGTAGGCCTTGTCGCCGATACCTTTGATTTCCTCTTCCATCTTGGTGATGGGGTAGAAGAAAACGGAAATCGGTTTGCCGGTGCGCGTCACCGTTTTCATGCCCGTTTGTTTGTCTTTAAAAAAGCGTGCAAGCAAATTCGCTGACATGCCACCCGAGCCGCCGCCGTTATTGCGCAGATCAATGATCATGCCCGGGGCGTCTTTCATCTTGTCAATTTCGGCGACGATGCCGCCTTCAAGATTGCCGAGGAAGTTGGAAAAACGGAGGTAGCCAAACCCAGACGGGAGCACTCGTGGTGTGAAATCTGGCGGTACGGCGAATTTGCGCCGTTTCATGCGCAAGTCGATGGTCGTGCCGTCTGCGCGTACAAACGTCATCGAGACTTCCGTGCCGATATCGCCAGCGTTGATTTTGCGAACCGCGCCACGGGTGCGTGCCCAGGGAGTCGAGGTGTTGCGCGATTCGGCGACCAACTTACGATAAAGGGGGAGGGCGGCTTCGCCCTCGATGGCGCGGATGGTCATGCCGACGCGAACGCCCGCCCACCATGCATCTGACTGGGGATGAACAGAAGTCACCACAATCGTATCGTCTAGCTCGATAAACCCCAGACCAAGGCTGTGTGATTCGTTGTTTCGTTGCTGCTGCACCATCTTCGGTGAGTGGATGCGGGTATGCGAATCCTTTAACTCGCCGGTCATCTTGTCGAGTAGCTCCCAAAACTCATCATCGGTTTTGCTGTTGAGTAGTTGTGGTTCATACTTTGTACGTACCGCCTTCCAGTCAACGCCGTTCAGCTTTGGGTCGTAATAACGCTCATTGACGGTAGTCCAGACAAAATCAATTGCAGCCTGTCGGAAATTATCCTCTGGCATGGGAACCGGGGTCACCGGTACGGAAGGTGCCACACTGGTGCGGGTGAGGATGCGGTTGGGGTCGAGGACTGAGCAACCAGTCGCGCTCAGCATCGCGATAGACAAAACAATATGGGCAAATCGTGGTGATCGTGGCAATGGTAGCAATCGTGGCATGAGGGTATCGCCCACGGAAAGGCATGCGGTTATAGAGCCCCCTAGTGTAGCAGCACGGTGTGCTGCCGAGGCTGATGTGACCAACGCAGGACAGTTACCCGATACCGTTCCTGCCGTTCTACGCAGTCGTGGCGAGCGGGATGTCCTCGGCCATTGGCGCGGCGTTGCTTGGTGTATTGCACCGCTACAGCAGATTTTGTTTACCATCACGCTTGCTTGATGCCCTTCTGCTCGGCACGCGTATCTCTCCGATTGCGGTTGTGGCTGGTTATTGAAAATCCTCCTTGGCGGCTGGTTGAAATCGGGTAAACTTCGCCCGCCCGTTTTGGCTGTGACACAATCACGGCCAAGTGATGGGTTGAGATCAAGCATTGGCACCAGACCAAGACGTCGTGCCAACGATCAACGATCCGCTACGAAAACCACCGAAAACACGATTTGAGGA
>JBEILF010000149.1:0-6285 GCA_040379385.1 Burkholderiales bacterium
GACGCAAACGCCTACTGGCGGGCGTTTTCAGCCATTTTCGTGTCGAGATGCCCGTCGTTAATGTTGCCGAGTTGCGTCCACAATCCAAATTGCTCCGCCGACATCGACGCGACCTTCGCGCACAAAGGGCGCATAGGCCGACTGTAGTCGCTCTCTGGCAGCGATTTTGACCTCTGGCTCCATTTCCGCAATCACCGTAGCGGCCGGGCCGATTTGAGCCGAGAAGTCCGCAGCGGCGGCGGCACCACCTTCAGTTGCAAGACAAACCGAAAAGTCGAGTGGTGTGATGGTGATATTGCTAAACCCAGCCGAGGCGACGATACCACTGAGTTGCTCGCGATCCGCCAACGCAAATGGCCCAGGCATGGGGACGCCAGGTTCTACAGTCGGTACCGATGGTTGCGGAACCAGATCGTCAATAGCAGACATGGGAAGCGATACCCATTGATTCTCCGCCACTGGACGCCAACACGTGAACAGGAGGCGCCCCCCGAGCCGTACATTCGCCGCAATGTTGGTGAAGGCGGCGCAGGGATCGGCGAAGAACATCAGGCCAAACTGCGACACGGCAAGGTCGAAGGGAATTTCACCTCGCCAAATCGATGCATCTGCCTTGATCAAATCTGCCATGCCCGCCGTGCGCCGTGTGGCAACTGCGAGCATCGCTTCGGATACATCCACACCAGTAACGTGTGCGCCGCCTGCCAGCCAGATGGTGCAGGTTTTGCCATTGCCACAGCCGATATCCAGCAAACGCAGGCCAGCCACAGACCCGGCGCGCTGCGTTAATTCCAAGGTGACGGGTGCGAGCATTGTCTCGAGTGCAGCGTGGAGGGCCGCCCATTTCGCGCCGACTCGCCCATCCCAGAGATCAATTTGTGCTTGGTTTGCTGCGCTCATGACCTGCTACATAGATGTCTGATCCCACGTATTGTTGCGCGAAATAGTGGGGCGGTCAAAGTCCAACTTGGTCAGCGCAATTAATCGCCTTTGAGAGGTTCGTTGGATAGCCCTTACATCGCTTCTATTGCTCATTGATGAGTCATGGATTCAGCTAACCGTGACCCTCCCGAGTATCCAGCGCAGCAGAAGCTGGCCGGCAACCTGCTCGATGCAGACCCCGGCTAATCGCTCGTCTAATTGGCTTACCGTTTCAGCTTCAAAACGTACGGCAGCGGTTTGTGCGGGTGAGCTGATGATTGCAACCTCGCGTATCGGGCAACTGGCGGGCTACCCATTTAACGGCTAACGGCGCGCTTCTCAGGCGGGGAGAGTATCGGCTTCCCGACCGACGAACCTTGTTAGACTGTCGGAAAGTAAAAGAAGGGAGTTCGTATGGCAACATGCAGCGGTTTGTTTGGTTCTGCTTTGGTGATTGGCTTATTGAGTACGATTTGTGGTGTGGCAATGGCGCAAGCACCAACGGTAATGCCGCAAGCACCGACCACAATTGTGCAAACGTCGACAACCAAACGCGCCGATACGGTGGTGGAGTTTGTGCATGCGCTGAGTGGCGGCTACCAGATTCAACCAAATCTGACGTATTCGATCGCCAATAACGTCGAGCTCAAGCTCGATTTGTACTTGCCACAAAATATAGTCGGCCCTGCTCCGCTGGTGGTGTTTTTCCATGGCGGCGGATGGGTGGAAGGACGCAAAGAGGCTGCAGTGCTTTCACTGCTGCCGTATATGGAAATGGGGTTTGCGGTCGCCAACGTCGCCTATCGGCTGGGGCGCGTCTCACCGGCACCCGCCGCTGTGGAGGACACACGCTGTGCGTTGCGCTGGCTTTCGCGCCGCGCGAAAGACTATAAGCTCGATATGAACAAGGTTATTCTCACCGGCGGATCGGCGGGTGGGCATCTGGCATTGATCACGGGTATGTTGCCGACCGGTAACCCGTTTGATCGCGCTTGTGCAACCGATGACAGCACGCGTTGGGTCAACGGCGACGAGCCGACGCTAAGGGTTGCAGCCATCATCAACTACTTCGGCATTGTTGACGTTGAAGACCTGCTGACCGGGCCCAACGCGAAACACTACGCGATCGAGTGGTTGGGCGCGACACCAAACCGCGAAATACTAGCGCGCAGCCTGTCACCGATTCAACACGTTCGTGCGGGGTTGCCAGCGGTCTTTAGTATTCATGGTGACAACGACAAGCTGGTACCTTACGCACACTCTGTCCGTCTGCATGAGGCGTTAAAGAAAGCGGGCGTGGTTAACGAAATGATCACCGTCCCGGGCGGTGGCCACGGTGGTTTTGCCGCACCGGAAGTTCAGCGTATTGCCGTGGCGATGCGTGCATTCCTGGCCAGGCAGGGCATCACGCCGCTGACGCAGAACCCCCGTTAAACATTGGCAGGCTTGCAAGTGGAACGCGGAAGAGGCCAAAAACTCGTCACCCGGCAAATGCCGTTCGGCAAGGGCCAAGGGCCACTCTTAACTTACCCGGCAACTATCTTCACTGGTTTGCACGTGGATGTGTACTTGGCGGTGAACTCAGTCGTCTACAGTATTTTCCAATCGTAAGATGCGTCTGAAGCCGTTTCTTTTTAAGCGGCGACTTTAAATCTACGGTTGAAGGAATGGAAGAGACGTTTCTTTGCCTCTTGGACTTGTTTTGCTGCGTCATTATCGCTCAGTGCTATCGCGAACTGTGAGAGGTGTTTCGGGTCGACGTCTGGCCTGAGGTGATTAGCGTAGTTGTGAATCGATTGCAGTCGTTCATACGGCGTGGCGATTTGATTGTGTGGGTAGGTCTTTTTAATCTTTCCTTTAGCGTCCGGGGTATCCACAGCGAAGTAACAGGGCCGGTGGAAATTGAGGTAGGGATTGAGGACATCGCGGTAGAAGCCATTGATTTGTGTGGCGTACTTTTGGGGGATGTGGCTATAGCCCATGATCTTGCGAACAACCGCCCCGTTCTTACACTCGGCCAACGCATTGTCATTGGTACACCGCGGGCGTGAACGCGTGAATTCCACATTGAGCTTGTTGAGTAATTTGGCCGTGTCATGGTTGATGTATTCGGAGCCGCCATCGGAGTGAAAGCCTAAGATGGTGACGGGGAAGCTTTCGAGCATCAAGGCGATGACTGGCAGCAGGTAGGCCTCACTGATCCGCTCCACCGCTGCAACGACTTCCCACTGGGTGACAATATCCACGGCATTGATGTGATAAACCCCCTTGATGCCATCATGATCGCCTTGATGCACGGTGTCGATGCGGATATAGCCCGGTATTCCTTGTGGCGCGGGTGCCTTACGGGTGCTGATCTTGACCGGTGATGGACGCGTCTTGCTCCAGGATATGCGTTGCTTCTGATAGCCATCACTCGCACGCAAGTTGTACAGGTGCGACACGGAGATACCGGACAAGTTGATGAACTGATCGTCGCCAAAGACTTGCCAAGCGCGCATCAGAATAACCTTGGTTGCCGGACCGGATAAGGTATCGTGCAGTCTATCAACCTCGGCTAACAGCATCACGTCGTCTGCCCCATAGCGATAGCCAAAGTTGGTGCGGCTAGCGCGGCTTCGCGGCGCAAGTGAGTGTTCTTGCCGGAAGCGGGCAATGAGTTTGGTCAGATGCTGGCGGGTATAACCGCTAAGAAGTAGCAGGTAGGCGAATAGCACACCGCGCTGTCCCTTTGTCCTTTCAAAATACCGGTGGCGCTTGAGTACGGTCGAGACGAACCCATAACGCACTGTTTTATCGGTGGGGAGGGCGAGACCTACATCTGCGGTACCTGCCAGAAATTCTCGGATTTGCTCAATTGTGTCGAGCCGTGCGTCGTTCATGTCGATGACCATTTCTGGATAATCGACCCAAAATCCTCATTTCAGACGCAGATGCCGTTGGAAACGCAGTGCCCCTCTCAGACGCATATGCCGTTGGAAGAAGCTGAGTGTTTACAAATCAGCTTTTAATAGATAACATTCGCTAACTCCTGTTTTTAGTCGGGCAATAGCTTGCACTTCAGCCGCATGCGTTCGCCCCAGCCGATCGTGGTTAGACATCTTCTCTCGGGGGATTCCAATGAACATCAATTTAAGTGTGATTTATCGGTCGCGACACATCAAACATCGGGAGATCGCTTCCCAAATCTTCAGTGTTTTCGTTGCCATGTCAACATTTGCATTCGCATCAGCACTGGACGCTTCAGCTCGAACGACGTCAGTCCAAGAGAGTGGGCGCACGTCAGTCACCGCTAAGGCCGGGGTAGCATCCGATGCCAGTGCGATCCCAAAGACATACCTGCAAGATTCCCCAAAATCAGAAACGGAGCCGCACATTCTGATTGGGTGATTTGACGAGAAGTCTGGTCTGGTCGCCGGCTTCCAGGCGTCTTCCGGAAAGCGAATATTGTTTAGAGCGCGATTTAGTTCAGGCGGAGCAGTTATCGCCCAAGCGCTTCATTTCGATCCGTCGACAGGCAAGATTTACAACTTGATTGAGCGTCCGCGATCTGTGGATGCCACCGGTGCGCCAATCAAGTCAATCATTGTTGGCGGGATTGATTTGGCTAGTCTGCTGCGGGGCGCGAAGGACAACAACCTGCGGGGCGCGAAGGACAAGAACGATGGATACGCGACGCGGAAAGAAAGAGCGGTGCAGTTTCTAAATCAGCCTGAGGGGAAAGCACTGCTTGAGGGGATACCTGCACTTTATGCAGCGCTGGATGGCGTCGCCGACAATAGTGCGGCGCAGCAGTTGAAACAACCATTTGGCGCAATTGTGATGGGCCTTCAGCTCGGAGCCAATGTCTACTCCGGGCTGGATGCGACTCGACGCACTACCGGTACTGAAAAACTAGCTGCGATGTCTGCGCGTTGTTTAGGTGAAAGAGAATGCGTGTATAGCGGCAAGGATTTTTCGATCTACCAATCAGGATTGTTTGACGCGCTGAGCAAACGCTCCTTGAACGTCAAGCGGATCGCCGCTGCATCGGGTCTGCCTCGCCTTGTAAGCTCGCCGGACAGATCAATTCTGTCGCAGATAAATTCGACATCGCCGCAGCTTATTTTGTCGCCAAACTCGATTCCACTTAAGAATGGCGACGGAAGCTGCACCGACCCCGGCGCATGCTTCGGTTATTGTGGACCAGGATGTATTGCGCCTGGGATGGTTGCGACCGTAGAATGCCTCGGACACGATTTATGTGTCTGCAAGTACGGGCATGCGGCATGTGTGAACTCTGTTCCAGCGGGTTGCGGCGGCCCAAACGTACAATGCTATGATTTGACCGAGGCCGCACTAAGCTGGGTTGGAGGAATATGGGACATTCTGATGGATTTTTGGGATTGGATCATGAGTTGGTTCGATCAGGAACCGGAGGATCCGTACGATCCGTGTTCGGGTGGAGGCGCTCTTTGCCAGACCTGAATCCAATCTGGGCAGGGCATTCAAAGAATTTTGCTGCCCGCATTAGAGCCGCGCTCATTGCTGCTCCGCTAGTGCTCTCGCTGGTCGGCTGCGGCGCAATGAAAACGGAAGGCGCGAATTTCGCGCTGGACATTCGCGTGAGTGGAACGGACAGCAACGGTGCCAAATGGAGGGCGACGCCGGAGCAGGTCACCGGCAGCGATACGGGCCAGCAGGTAGCAAGCGCGTTCCAATCAAAAGTCTTTTCTAGCGATGTTTTTCGCTGGAAGTTTGCGATCGGTGCAACCGGCATCGGCGGAGATTTTGAAAATCGAACTGGTACCCCACTCTGTATTCGCTTTGATCAGGCACGTTTGTCTTCAAACTTTCGAACTGAGCCGGTACCGCTTAGGGTGTCGCAGGTCATACACGCGCCCCATAAACGCGAATGGTTCATTCAGAGGCGCAAACCTGGCGAGCCTGCACAATTTGTGCCTCCGAAATTGTGCTTCACCTCGGGGCAGCCAGAATACTTCTCGTTGGCACCTGACGCGTCTGAAATCTTTCCAAGCAGCAAGCTATTTAACGTCAGGTTTGATGGCGCGCAATCAGGTCAGGGAATCGGTAACTGGGTAAAGTTGAACGTTCCGGTAGATATTGATGGGAAGACTGAGGCTCTTGAGATTGTGTTTACCGCGAGGGACAGCAAGCTTACTGTCAGCTACCACTGAGCGGCAGGTACCAATGCCCATGGGCGATTGTCCCCTAATGTCGATGGGTTGGGACGCTTAGGGGTTGAGGACATCGCGGTAGAAGCCATTGATTTGTGTGGCGTACTTTTGGGGGATGTGGCTATAGCCCATGATCTTGCGAACAACCGCCCCGTTCTTACACTCGGCCAACGCATTGTCATTGGTA
>JBEILF010000150.1:0-6257 GCA_040379385.1 Burkholderiales bacterium
CACCGGCGGCGACATACCAGGGGCTCAAGCCCATTTCCCAGAAACCATCAAACCGTCCGCAAGCGACGTACGCCAAGTCCAATGCTGCGGCACCGGGGCGGCGGACGCCTGAGGACTTTTGTGTCATCTCCTTAAAGGCGGCCATGTAACGATCAAAATGGTTGAATTCCTTGTAAGGAAAGCCGGTTCCCAGTAATGCGTCCTTGATGTTGACCGTCTTCGAAACGCGGATGCGTCGATCATTCAGAAATGCACCGGCACCCTTTGAGGTGGTGAAAAGGTCATTGCGCACCGGGTCGAAGATCACGCCGTGCTGCACCACGCCCTTGACGCTCAGCGCGATCGAAACGCAGTATTGGGGAAAGCCATGTAAGAAATTGGTGGTGCCGTCAAGCGGGTCGATGATCCAAAGATATTCGGAATTGCTGTCCTGCAAGCCGGACTCCTCGGCGAGGATGTTATGCTGTGGATACGCCTCTTTGAGTACTTGTATTATCGCTTGCTCTGCCGCGCGATCAACCTCCGACACATAATCGTTCTGCGCCTTTTGTTCGATGGTCAGTTTGTCGAGGTCAAAAGACGCCCGGTTGATAACGGAGCCAGCGCGGCGCGCGGCTTTGATCGCGATATTGAGTACTGGATGCATGGCAAATTGTCTGTGCGCGCATTTTTGCGTGCACTAAAGAGCTTAAGAAGCGATATTTTACAATGACTGCAACATCTCCCGCCCTAGGCGCTGCCGTACTCACCCGCATTCGGGTGATATTGGTCGAGACTTCGCATCCGGGAAACGTCGGCAGCGCAGCAAGGGCTATGAAAACCATGGGCCTCTCCAACATGGTGATTGTGAACCCGCGGTTGCCCGCCCCGCAGCACGATCCGCAGGCGGTTGCGCTGGCATCCGGTGCGACGGACGTGTTACAGACTGCCAGGGTGGTTGACACGTTGCAAGTCGCGCTGGCCGATGTGGTGTATGCGGTTGGTTTCACCGCACGAAAGCGTGAACTAAGCCACCCTCATGTCGGGTTGCGAGAAGCGGCAGGATTGGTGATGTCGCAACTTGCCGCGCAGACGTATTCGCCGGTGGCATTGGTGTTCGGCAACGAGGCGATGTGTTTATCGAACGACGACGTGGACCGCTGCCAGTTGCTTGCCAGTGTTCCCGCCAATCCGGTCTATTCATCCTTAAATTTGGCGCAGACCGTGCAGGTCGCCGCCTACGAGATGATGATGGCTAGCGGTAGTTTCACTCTCGCGCCGGATGTTGCACGTGAATCCGCGACAGCGGGTGAGATCGAAGCACTCATCAAACATCTGGAACGGGCCGCCATTGAATCCGGCTTTCTTGACCCAAACTCTCCAAAGCGGTTCATGACACGTATGCGCCGTCTCGCCACGCGGGCAAGTCTCGAACGAGAGGAAGTTGCAATCTTGCGCGGATTGATCTCTTCGTTGCAGAAGCCTGTCAGGCGCAATATCTCCTCAACCTGAGTGACTAAAAACAAGCTGCCGAAATGTTTGCTCGCCTCAAAGAAGATATCGCTTCGATTTATGCTCGTGATCCCGCCGCGCGTAATTGGTGGGAAGTGCTGACTTGTTATCCGGGTATGCACGCAATTTGGGGCCATCGCTGGGTGGCTGGCCCGCTGTGGCGCGTCGGGCTGAAGTGGTTTGCCCGCCTGTTTTCACAACTCATGCGGTTCGCCACCGGGGTGGAGATTCACCCGGGTGCGACCATTGGCCGCCGCGTGTTTATCGATCACGGCATGGGCATCGTCATCGGTGAAACGGCGGAGATTGGTGATGATTGCACGCTCTATCACGGTGTCACGCTCGGCGGGGTGGCGTGGAATCAAGGCAAACGGCACCCAACACTCGCAGCGGGTGTGACGGTCGGTGCGGGCGCAAAAATTCTCGGCCCCCTCACCGTCGGTGCCGGTGCGCGGATTGGCTCAAATTCAGTGGTGGTGAAAGAGGTGCCACCCGGTGCCACCGTGGTGGGCATCCCGGCTAGGGTGGTGGAAGGGCTGGAGTTAGGCCCCGCAGGACAGGCGTTTTCTGCCTACGCCGTCACCACCAATGAAAACGATCCGCTCAACGCCATCCTCAAAACGCTTGCGGCGCGGTCAGATAAGAGTGATGCAACGATTGCCGAACTCCAAGCGCGATTAGCGGACATTGAGAAAAAATCGTGAACTCTAGTATCCACGGGAGTTTTTCGGCAGTATCGTCTGGAAATGCGCGCTGTTATTAGTGTTTATGAAAAATTGTCCCGCTATCGGCTTGCGGGAATTGGCCAGTTGCAACCTTTGGAGTCGCCCACATGCAGGCTTAAGGAAATAGTTGATTAAAACAGTTGGTTTTAGTAAACTTGACCATATTACTTGGTTATTAGTCGTGCCGACAGATTGGCCCCGACCGATTTCCGTGTTCCTGTCCCGGAGGATTCATGCGCTTGACCACCAAAGGCCGTTTTGCGGTAACCGCAATGCTCGACCTAGCGATAAACGCGAACGAAGGTCCCGTTACGCTGGCCAATATCGCCAAGCGGCAGAAGATTTCGTTGTCCTATCTCGAGCAGCTTTTTTCCAAACTCCGTCGCTCCGAACTCGTTGATAGCGTGCGCGGACCGGGAGGCGGATATCGGCTGGCCAATTCCGCCGATGTGACGACCGTCGCACAAATTATTGTTGCCGTTGAGGAACAAATGGATTCGCGCCAGTGTGAAGGCAAGGAAAACTGCATGGGTGAAAGGCGTTGTATGACGCACGATCTCTGGCAGAGCCTAAACGACAACGTGCTCGAGTTTCTCTCCAGCGTGACGCTGGCGCAATTGATCGAGCAGCAGAAAGCCAAAGCGCAAGAAAGCCTGCCGCATCGGATCACCGGTCCTGCCAGTGGTGGCATGCTGCGTGCCACATCCAAATCGAATAAGCTCACCCCCGCGCCGATTTAATGATGCCGTCGAATCAAACGATTCCCCCTCGCTCTACAACCTGAAATCGAAACAAATGACACAGCCTATCTATCTTGACTACTCTGCAACCACGCCGGTGGATCCACGTGTGGCTGAAAAAATGATTCCCTATTTGACGGAGTCATTCGGCAATCCGGCGTCCCGTAGCCACAGCTACGGCTGGAGCGCCGAACAGGCTGTTGACAATGCACGCTTGGAGGTCGCCAAGCTGGTCAACTGTGAAGACAAGGAAATCGTCTGGACTTCCGGTGCGACCGAGTCGATTAACTTGGCGCTGAAAGGTGCGGCGCACTTCTACAAAACGAAGGGCAAACACATCATCACGCTCAAGACCGAGCATAAGGCGACGCTTGACACGTTTCGCGAGTTAGAGCGGCAGGGCTTTGAGGCGACCTATCTCGATGTGCAAGAGAATGGCCTCGTTGATATGAACGCGTTTAATGCGGCATTACGACCCGACACCATTTTGGTTTCGATCTTGTTTGTGAATAACGAAATTGGCGTTATCCAGCCGATCGCGGAAATTGGTGAAATCTGCCGCAGCAAAGGAATTATTTTTCACGTCGACGCCGCGCAAGCGACGGGTAAGGTGCCAATCGATTTGCAGGCGCTCAAAGTAGACTTGATGAGTTTTTGTGCGCATAAAACCTATGGCCCCAAAGGTATCGGTGCGTTGTTTGTTCGTCGTAAACCGCGCGTTCGTTTGGAGGCGCAAATGCACGGCGGCGGCCACGAGCGGGGCTTTCGTTCAGGCACCTTGGCCACGCACCAGATTGTTGGCATGGGAGAGGCGTTCAGGCTTGCACGATTGGAAATGGCGGCAGAGAGCGAGCGCATTCGCATGCTGCGTGATCGACTACTCGCCGGCTTCAAGGGTATGGAGGAGGTGTATGTGAATGGGGATCTTGAGCATCGGGTGCCGCACAATCTGAACGTGAGCTTTAATTTTGTCGAGGGTGAATCATTGATCATGGGCATTAAGGAATTGGCGGTGTCCTCCGGGTCTGCCTGCACTTCGGCGTCATTGGAGCCGTCGTATGTATTGCGCGCCTTGGGTCGCAATGATGAGATGGCGCACTCTTCGATTCGGTTTTCGATTGGTCGTTACACTACCGAAGCGGATATCGACTTCGCCATTAATCTTATGAAGGAACGTATCGGCAAATTGCGGGATATGTCACCGCTCTGGGAAATGCATAAAGAGGGCATTGATATAAGCAAGGTTCAGTGGGCCGCCCACTGAAAACGGTTTTGGCGGGCGCTACGCGGTGTTGCGCCGACTTGCCGTACATGTTGGTACTGTCTGCGTCGGCGCGCCTGGCGCAGCATCCCGCGAAAACCGTTTCGCGGAATCATGAATAAGGAGTACGAAAATGGCATACAGCACAAAAGTTATTGATCACTACGAAAATCCACGCAACGTCGGTTCCTTTGGTAAGGATGAAGACGGCGTCGCAACCGGCATGGTGGGCGCGCCCGCATGTGGCGACGTCATGAAGTTGCAGATCAAGGTAGGCGCGGATGGCATCATTCAAGACGCCAAGTTCAAAACCTATGGCTGTGGCTCGGCGATTGCCTCTTCATCACTTATCACCGAGTGGGTGAAAGGCAAAACCATTGAGCAGGCAGGCGAGATCAAAAACACACAGATCGCTGAAGAGCTCGCTCTGCCGCCGGTGAAAATTCACTGCTCGATCTTGGCCGAAGATGCGATCAAGGCGGCAATTGCCGACTACAAGGCAAAATACGTTGCTGAGCCGCTTAATGACGCAGCCGAGTCGTTTTCAAAAGGGGTGCATAGCAATGTCGATCACACTGACTGAGCGCGCGGCGAACCACGTGCAAAACTACATGGCCAAACGTGGCAAGGGAGTCGGCTTGCGGTTTGGTGTACGTACCACGGGCTGCTCGGGCATGGCGTACAAGCTTGAGTTTGTTGATGAGCCGACAGCGGAAGACCAGACTTTCGAGTCGCACGGCGTCAAGGTATTTGTCGACCCCAAGAGTCTGGTCTACATTGATGGTACCGAGCTTGATTTTGTACGGGAAGGGTTGAACGAAGGTTTTAAGTTCAATAACCCGCAAGAAAAAGACAAGTGCGGATGCGGCGAGAGCTTTAACGTGTAGTGCGTTCTGGCTCGCACGGATCGTTTCCTCTCGTCCCTTCCACGCTAACCCATAAAGAAAATGACGAAGCGGCACGACCGCTTTGCGTATCGATTGCGCCATGAGTCCCGATTTTTCCAAGAGCCACTTTGCTTTGTTCGGACAGCCGGTGGGTTTTGATATCGACGAAGCGGCGCTGGACCAAACATATCGCGACATACAGCGCGAAGTCCACCCGGATCGGTTTGCCAATGCCCCCGGCGCCGAAAAGCGAATTGCGGCTCAGTGGGCATTGCAGGTCAACGAGGCCTACCAAACGCTCAAATCACCGCTCGCACGCGGACGGTATTTGCTGAAGCAGCACGGCATCGATACTGAAGAAGAGACCAATACCGCTATGCCGGTGGCTTTTTTGATGCAGCAAATGGATTGGCGCGAAGTGGTTGTAGCCGCAAGAGCTGCAAGCGACGAGCTTGCCCTTGAGCAGCTGGCGAAAGACAAACGTGCAGAAGAGCGTGCGCTCTTCGAGTTACTCTCCGCACAGTTGTCGAATAGGGAGACCATGCGGGATGCCCGCGAAACCGTGCGTAAACTACGTTTCCTCGAAAAGCTTGGCGAAGAAATTGATCTCGCCAGCGAAGCAATGGAAAGTTAGAGCACAACATGGCGTTGCTACAAATTGCTGAACCAGGCGAGTCAACCGCGCCGCACGAGCATCGTCTTGCGGTTGGTATAGATCTTGGCACGACGAACTCATTAGTCGCCACCGTCAAGAGCGGAACCGCCGAAGTGTTGCTAAATCAAGAGGGCAACAAATTGACGCCCTCGGTGGTCCGCTACTTTGCAGACGGTGGTGTGACCGTTGGCAGCCAACCAAAAGCCGAACAGGCCGATGATCCGGCCAACATCATTGTGTCGGTAAAACGATTCATGGGGCGCGGTATGGCAGATGTTGCGCGCTACGGCGCATTGCCATACAAATTTGTTGATGCGCCCGGCATGGTGAAGATTGAAACCGCCGCCGGCCTGAAATCGCCCGTCGATGTTTCCGCCGACATCCTGCGGGTGCTGCGTGTGCAAGCCGAGGCCGCACTTGCCGGGCCGCTGGTCGGTGCGGTCATTACGGTGCCGGCATACTTTGACGATGCCCAGCGCCAAGCAACCAAAGACGCCG
>JBEILF010000151.1:0-6218 GCA_040379385.1 Burkholderiales bacterium
ACTCTGCGTGAGCCGCCGCGGCTCGCCGCCCTCAGCGGGTATGACGTAAATTTGTGAGACAGCATCGCGCGACAACGCCACCGCAAGTTGACTGCCGTCCGGCGACCAAGAAGGCGCGTAGTTATCCCCCTTAAAATTCGCCACCACCCGGCGTTGCCCAGTCAATAGGTCTTGGACAACAACATTCGACTTACGCGACTCAAAGGTGACGTAGGCCAGTTTGTTGCCATCCGGCGACCACTTTGGGCCACCGATCGGCTCCAACGATGACAACACGGTTTGTGGATTAAATCCGTCCGCATCAGCGACTTGCAACTCAAAGCGTTGACCGCGTTTGAGAACGTAGGCCACCTTTGTCGAAAAAACGCCGCGTTCGCCCGCCAACTTCTCGTAAATTTCATCGGACACTTTGTGCGCAGTGCCACGAAATTGTGTGGCTGAAACCACAATCGACCCGGAAGCGATTTGGGTCTGCTTCGGCACGTCGAACAAGCGGTAGCGAATTTCAAAGCGTCCGTCCGGCTGGGCGGTGATACCGCCAATCAGCAGCGCCTCGGCAGTACGGCTGGTCCAGTCGACAAAATTGACTTCAGAGGGCTCGGTCGGCAACACGCTGATCGCCCCAGTCGTGACGATTCGGAACAAACCGCTACGCGCAAGATTGTTGATGATGATCGGCGTGAAGTTCTGCGGTGCCTGCGCCTCACCACGGAACTCAACGATGGCAACCGGAATCTGCCGCCCCGCGCTGGTGGTGACATCAATAGTGAGCTGCGCGTGTGCCGTTGCAGCAACCAACAGGCCCGCCGTGAACGCCAAGAATTTCGCTGTAAGTTTTTTTATCATTGCTACCGTTCGTGCTTGATATTCAAAAAAAGTTCGCGCTGCCGTCCAAGTATTTCTGGATTATCCGGTACTGGCCACTGACGAATGCCATTGATTGCACGTTCGACAGCATCGTCATAGGCGCGATTTCCGGAAGCACTGGCAACAGTTGCCTCAAATACCGTGCCGTTGGTCAACAACCTAACGCGCACCTGAATGATCGGCTGACCGGTGACACTATCCGGGATATTCGCGCGATTTCGAATCAACGCGGCTATTTTTCCGGTGTAATCGCTGACTGCCTTGTCACGCGCACTTTGTGCTGCCGCCGCACGTGCCTCGGCCTCCAGCCGCACCTTGTCCGCTTCGGCCTTACGATTGGCCTCGTCCGCTTTGCGTTGTTTCTCTTCCTCGGCCTTGCGTTTGTCCTCCGTACGTTTCTGCTCGTCACGTTTCTTCAGCTCGGCCGCGAGTTTCTCCTCTTTTTCGCGCTTGAGTTTTTCTTCACGTTCTTTCTTTGCCTTCAGCGCAATATCCGCCTTGTTCGGCTCTGCCACCTTCTGCTCGGCCACCTTGGGCTCGGGCGGTGCCGCTGGCTCTTCCTGTGGCGCAGGTGGCGGCTCTTCAAGCCGATTGTCCGACGGCGGCAATGTACTCCAAAGCTCTACCGATATCGGCGAGGGCATCTTTACCTGCCACGACACGCCAAAAATAATCAAGGCAAAAAAACCGATATGAACCACAATTGCAAATGCGCCCGCAATCGCACGTCTCGGTTCTCGCCGGGCGTGCAACACCGAACGACCGGTGGCGGAAAGTTTTGGCGGCAAGTGGGGTGGAAGCGCGGTGGCCATCAAGCATTGGGCGTCAAAGATTTATGTCGCGGGCTTGGCGAGTAATCCCACACGCTTCACCTGGCCTTTTTGCAGCGTATCAAGGACACTGATAACGACTTCATAACGCAGATCATTGTCGGCCGAGATCACAACCGCTTGGTCAGCATGCCTTGCCTGGATGGTCTTCACCGCAGCGAGCAACTCGGTCTTGCCAACACTTTGCTCGCGCCCACCTTGCTGGCGGTCAACCAACGTGATGCCACCATCCTTGCCGATGCGGATTTCCAGCGGCGCAACCGTAGGGTTAAGCGCCTGCGCCACACTCGGCAGATCAATCTGCCCGGGCGTAATTAACGGTGCACAAACCATAAAGATGATGAGCAATACCAACATCACGTCGATGTATGGCACAACATTTATCTCACTCATCGCTCTTCTAGGTCGTCTCATTTGCGGAGCGCGCGGCTGCGGAGGCCGCTGGGGTTGTTGTCACTCACTCGGCGGCATCGCCGTATTAGCGATACTGTCTCGCCGCCTCGCTCGCTGCCGCCTACCCAGCGATACTCCTCGCATCGCTTGTCGTGCACCGCCACTGAGCATCTGGTTGCTTGGCATACCATCGCTTAACTCACAGCTTGGCGTTGAAGAATATTCGAAAACTCCTCAATGAAGCTCTCGTAGCGATTCGCGAGTCGATCAATCTCCGCCGCATAGCGGTTGTAGGCGATCACCGCCGGAATTGCAGCGAACAGGCCGATCGCGGTAGCGATCAGTGCTTCGGCGATGCCCGGTGCGACTTGCGCCAACGTCGCCTGCGCAACATTTGAGAGACCGCGAAACGAATTCATGATGCCCCATACGGTACCGAACAATCCAATATAAGGACTCACCGAGCCAACCGTGGCGAGAAACGAAAGATTTCGTTCAAGGTAGTCGAGCTCGCGCTGAAACGCTGCCTTCATCGCGCGGCGGGTACCGTCCATCAACGCACCAACATCCGAGCCGGAGCGGGTCTTGAGTTTGAGAAACTCCTTGAAGCCGGCTTCAAAAATACGCTCCATTCCCTGCGTTTCGTAACGCCCCGACGCTGACCGCTGATACAAACCAACGATATCCGTACCGCCCCAAAACTCTTTCTCAAACGCTTCCGCCTGACGCTTCGCTTTACTGATGGTGAACATCTTCACAAAGATGTACCACCAAGAAAAAAAAGACGCGAGCGTCAGCAACGCCATCACGATCTTGACGATGATTGAGGCCTGCATAACCAGTGACCATATGGCCATATCGGGATGAATTTGCATCTGGCTTTCTAACGATTAGCTGAGTGTTGCTTCCATTTTACGTTTGACGTCCGCCGGAAATTCGATCGGCTTCATCGCATTTGCTGAAACTGACGCCACGGTTACCCGCGCCTTCAGAATGACCTCTTCGCCACGCTTTACTTCCTGACGAAACGTGCAACGAACTCGTCCCATCGTCTCTACAGCGACCGTAACTTCTAGGTTGTCATCAAGTCGCGCCGGCTTCAAAAACTGCATGGTCATCTCCGTGACCACCCAAAGCATCTTGTACTTTTTTTCGAGTTCTATGTTGTTGAAACCCAGAAACCGCAGCCACTCAGTCCGCGCCCGCTCAAGAAAGCGAACGTACTGGCCGTGGTAAACAACACCACCGGAGTCGGTATCCTCGTAATAGATACGCAGGGGAAACGAGAACGTAAAGAGCTGCGTTTGTTGCGCATCGCGAAGAGAGAGTTTGGCCATCAGAAGAGTCCAGGCGCGTTGGCTTGCGCGGGCATCACCAGTCCAAAGTGCTGGTAGGTCAACATTGTTGCGATCCGTCCGCGAGGGGTACGTTGCAAATAACCCTGCTGAATGAGATAGGGTTCGAGTACATCCTCAATCGTGTCGCGCTCTTCACCAATTGCCGCCGCAAGATTTTCGACACCAACTGGACCACCGGAAAATTTTTCAATGATCGACAACAACAGTTTGCGGTCCATCATGTCAAGGCCGACCTTGTCGACATCGAGCATTTTTAACGCAAGATCGGCAATGTCTTTGCTGACCTTGCCATCAGCTTTCACCTCGGCGTAATCACGCACACGCCGCAGCAGCCGGTTCGAGATTCGCGGCGTACCACGCGAGCGTTTGGCAATTTCCATCGCACCATGTTCGTCGATTGCCACTTCCAGCAGCTTTGCGGAGCGCTTCACAATCAGCCCTAACTCGTCGGGGGAGTAGAACTCAAGCCTAGACACGATGCCAAAACGATCACGCAGCGGGTTTGTCAGCATGCCGGCACGCGTGGTCGCGCCAACCAACGTAAACGGCGGCAGGTCTAGCTTGACCGAGCGTGCGGACGGGCCTTCGCCGATCATGATGTCGATTTGGTAGTCCTCGAGTGCGGGATACAAAATCTCCTCGACAACCGGGTTCAACCGATGGATCTCGTCGATAAACAACACGTCATTCGGCTCAAGGTTAGTCAGCATCGCCGCCAAATCACCGGCGCGCTCAAGCACCGGCCCTGAAGTTTGTTTCAGATTCACCCCCATCTCGCGTGCAATGATGTGTGCCAGCGTGGTCTTACCGAGCCCCGGGGGACCAAACAGTAGCGTGTGGTCTAACGATTCTTTACGCGCACGGGCGGCATCGATGAAGATCGATAGTTGCTCTCTGATTTTTTCCTGGCCAACGTATTCCTCAAGCAACTTCGGCCGAAGCGCGCGTTCCTGTACCTCTTCTACATTCGAGGCTTTATCGGCAGAGATGAGGCGGTCTGGTTCTAGCATTCAGCGATTTTAGCTGAGTGAAGCAGCCGAACCCACGCTGGTGACCACATTCGCCCCCGCCCGATCCGAGTTGATCGGCCGTTTGCGTATGTAAAGGGTCTTTTGTACACGCGCGATTAGTTGTTGGTCGGCGTCAACTACATCCACCTGGTAAACCGGCTCGAATTTCTCGCCATCCGCCGTTTTCGCGTGAATCTCCGCCAATTGCTCTTCGCTGATAATGAATTCCGCGTAAACGGTGGTGCGACCAGGCTTCACATAGTCAATCGTTGCCGCTTTGTCCCAAACGAGGTAGGCCTCTCCCAAAATGTTCTTTAGCGCCACCATGTAGAAGGGGTCAGTCATCGCAAACATACCGCCTCCAAAGTGTGATCCCACATAGTTTTTGTTGCGCATGGACAGCTTCATCCGCGTCCGAACATAACGCCAGTCCGGCGCTATCTCCTCAATGTGAATACGTGTACCCCAAAACGGCGGCCAACAATTCATGACGTGCCTGAACACGTTTGGTGACAACGCCACCTTTGAGTAAAACCCTTGTTTTGAGGAACTCATCTTCACACCACAAGACAAAAAATGAAACTCACCTATTGGCGGGCTTCTTCAGGCAAAACGTGCTGAAAACGCCCGTCACTACTAGTGTTTAGCTAACCCTTCGAAAGTGACTTTAGCGCCAGTCGAATACCATCGGAGAGGCTCACCTCGGCGGGTAATACCTTTACCGCCAACAACGCTTCCTTCTCGCTGTACCCCAACCCCAGCAAGGCGTTTAACACGTCCGCGTTGATCGAGGGAACTTCAGCCGTACTGACGCTGCCGCCAATAGCCACGCGCGGGTCGACTTTAAATTTGTCCTTGAGTTCGAGCAACAGCCGCTCGGCAGTCTTTTTGCCGATACCGGGAATATTGGTGAGCCGACCGGTTTCTTGCATCGCAACCGCTGCAGCAAGATCGTTCACGCTGAGCCCCGACAGAAGCGCCAGGGCGACCCTCGGGCCGACCCCACTCACCTTGATGAGTGTGCGAAATGCGGCTCGCTCCGATTCGCTACCAAATCCAAACAGCAGATGCGCGTCCTCGCGCACCACCAAGTGGGTAAACAAAATCACCTTTTCGCCGATGCGCGGCAGGTTATAGAAGGTCGACATAGGCACATCGATGTCGTAACCGACGCCGTTGGCATCCACCTGCACTTGCGGCGGGTTCTTTTCGAGCAATATTCCTGAGATACGTCCGATCATTTCACCAGTCTCCCGCCCTTAACGCGATACCCCTTGGTACTCATTGCCCCCACCAAACCACCGTGCGCGTGGCAAATCGCGCAAGCAAGCGCGTCAGCCGCATCGGCACTAGGGCTCGCGGGTAGCTTTAGCAGCCGTTTTACCATCTCCTGTACTTGCTCTTTTTGTGCATGACCGTTTCCCACTACCGCTTGTTTGACCTGCAATGCCGTGTACTCAGCGACGGGCAAATCGCTCAACACTGCCCCACAGATCGCCGCGCCACGCGCTTGGCCAAGCAGTAGCGTGGACTGCGGGTTAACGTTGACGAACACTTTCTCCACCGCGACCTCTGCGGGTGAATAGAGCCGGATCACTTCCTGCACAGAATGCAGAATATTCTTCAGCCGGTCGGGCAACTCGCCATCCAGCGACTTGATACAGCCGCTCGCCACATAGATGAGCGACGCAGCCGATTTTTCAATCACACCGTAACCAGTCACACGCAGACCAGGATCAAGCCCGAGAATTCTCATGCCG
>JBEILF010000152.1:0-6184 GCA_040379385.1 Burkholderiales bacterium
CAGATAAACTTTGAGCCAACGAATCGCATTTATGTCATGACTTTGAAAGCTCATTTGTTGTCCTTTTTGTTTTCTCGCGGGTTTACCTAATCGTAAACCTTGGCGAGGTGTTGACGACGCAGTGACGCGGCATTGCGTCGTAGGCTAACTCGCCAACAAGTTAAGCGCGCAGCACGGCCAAAGACAACGTCCGTCATTTTTTCTTTGCCCGAGGGTGCGATGAATCGTAAACCTTGGCGAGGTGTTGAAAATCCAAGTGGGTATACACCTGCGTGGAGGCAATACTGGCGTGTCCCATCATCTCTTGTACGGCGCGCAAATTCTGCGATGACTGCAGGACGTGTGACGCAAACGAGTGCCGCAACATGTGTGGATGTACATTAACGTCAATACCTTGTTTGATAGCCCACATTTTGATGCGCGTTTGCAAAACGCCGGCGGAGATGCGTTTGCCCTGCGCACCCAGAAACAGTGCGGCCTCGCCAGGATTCTTTGGCGCGGGGCGTCGCGCCAACCAAAGCCTAACGGCTTGAATCGCGGGAACGCCGACCGGGACGATACGCGTTTTGTTACCTTTGCCCAGCACACGAATTTCCCGATTTGTGTAGTTGATGCTGTCGAGATTGAGTGCGACTAGTTCGGCGACGCGCAGGCCGCATGAATAGAGAAGTTCGAATGCGGCGCGATCGCGCACGCCGGCGAGGGAGTCGTCGGCGAAGGTGAGCAAGCGAACAGCTTCATCGGGCGACAATGTTCGTGGCAGTCGCTTTTCCGCCTTGGGAGCACGTACGCCATCACAGGGATTTGCATGACCGACGCCCTGTTTGAGGGCGAAGTGAAAGTAGCCCCGCCAGCCCGAAAGCAAACGCGTGATTGCTTTGGGCGTCATGCCCTTACTGTGAAGCGAGGCAAGGAAACGGCGAACGTCGTTGCTGGTCAGTTGGCCAACGGCAAGCGCGCGACGCGGGTCATCGGCAGAAGCAGCGAAACCTGCCAAGTCCGCGAGGTCGCGTTGGTAGTTTGCGATGGTGCCAGCGGCGAGACGTCTCTCAAACCTTAGGTGGGCGAGGTACTCATGCGCCAATGGTGGCATCTGCGGGCTTGAGGTGTCACCTGCGGTACTCATCAACGCGCCTGACCCCACGCTTGGTCGCAAACGTAAACACTAGAGTTCGCTGGAAAACAGGAGTTCACGAGCCAACGCTGCAGCCAGCACATCGCCAATTCTCGATAGGAACATCGTGCCCATACCAGTGTAAAACCGTTCGCTGTTTTCGCTGGCGAGCAACAGAACGCCAAAAACGCCTGATGTCTTGAGCGGTACCATCGCGTAAGATTTCAAGTGCGGAGCGTGCTCACCAAACCATAGATTGGTTCCATACACCGGGTGCGCCCCGACGTAGGGGGCGGTCATCGCCTCGGCAAACTGACGCAGTTCCGCCGCCACTGGCTGAAACTCGGGCGCATTGTCATGCACGTCGACATTGACATTCCAAAGCCGTACCACAACGTGTGGGATCTGAAACGTATCGAGCAAATCGAGGTACAAGGTGTTGATGACCTGTTCGCGATCTTTAGCCACGACCAGCTTAAGTGTCAGCGCATGGACACGGTCTGACAGTGCATCATTTTCTTCACCAAACTTGATGAGCTCGGCAAGTTTAGACTCCAGCAGGCGCCCGCGTTCTCGTGTTGCAATCAGCTGACGCTCGGGGATGGATACGGTACGGCCACCGTGTGGATGGGGGACTTCGATATTGAGCAATACGTCTGGATGCTGCTCAAAAAAGTCGGGATATTGGCGAAGAAATTCAGCGACTTGTTCGATGGATAGTTGGGCTTGGGACATTTGGCTTTCTGGCTGGAGTAGAAAGGCGCAGGTCAGATGTCGATTTCGCCACGAAACACTATCTTCGCGTGACCGGACATCAGCACTGGTGCCTGAGGACTTTGCAATCCCTGCCATGTTACCGAAAGTTCACCGCCGTGCGTGCTGACTCTCACCGTCTCGTCGAGCAATCCCCAGCGAATCCCTGTGACAACCGCCGCACAAGCGCCAGTGCCGCAGGCAAGCGTCTCGCCCGCGCCACGCTCCCAAACTCGTAATTTGATATGTGAGCGAGATTGTATTTGCATGTATCCCACGTTCACGCGGCGCGGAAACTGCGGGTGGTGCTCAATGGCCGGGCCTTCAGTAGTGACGGGGGCCGACTCTACATTACCCACGACTTGAACAGCGTGTGGATTGCCCATCGACACGACCCCAATGCGGCGCCGTGTGTCACCAACCACCAGATAGCAGGCAGTACCCTCGATATCAGCCGGGTTAGCAATAAAAGGCACCTGCGCCAGCGTGAAGATCGGCGCGCCCATATCGACGGTAACGCTGCCATCCGGCTGAATGGCAGGGCGAATCAGGCCGTTCATCGTCTCAACGGTGAGGGACGTCTTGTTGGAGAGGCCTTCATCTCGTACAAATATGGGGAAACAGCGCGCGCCATTTCCGCAGTGCTCGACCTCTTCTCCGGTGTTGTTAAAGATGCGGTAGCGAAAATCAGCTGTCTCGGACGACGCCGGCTCGACCAGTAGCACTTGATCGCAGCCAATGCCGAAATGCCGATCTGCGAGGGTACGGATTTGTTGAGGCGTTAGACTACGGGCTTGCGCATTGGCAATGCCATTGAGCATCACAAAGTCATTGCCCTGGCCTTGCATCTTGGTAAAAGCTAGCCGCATAACGTGGCGAGGGCAGACCGCTCCGGAGCGATTGCGTTAAGCGTACTGGGAGGGGAAGAAAGAAAAGCCGGAATCCACCAGCGCTGGGTCATGTTCAATCTCGTTGGCTTCTTCAATGGCTAACTCAGGTGGGCGATCCGGAGGATTTTTTACCGAGGCGCGGAAAGCGGCGTCGGCCGCTATCCGTGACACCGCGATCGACGAGGCTTCGTCCGCCGTACCGGCGTCGACGTATATATTCTTAAAAAAGCCCATCCACGACTGGGTGCCACCTTGATCAATCAGGAAGTTCTCACCTTGGACGAGGATATGGAAGAAAGCCATCAAATCATTCTAAATTAAATTCCAAAAATTGCTATATCCCCATGTTTAGGCCATCAACTGACTAATAAAAACTGGTTTCGCCTTCAGGCCGGGTCTTGAAACGTTTATGCACCCAAAAATACTGATCCGGCATTTCGCGAATCCGCGCCTCGATAAAAGCGTTCATCCGGGTTGCGTCGGCAACCGGATCATCGGTCGGAAAATTTTCCCAAGCAGGGTAATAACGCACTTCATAACCGCTGTCAGTTTGTCGGGTGATTGCCGGGATCACCTTTGCCCCAGTCACTTGGCAAAGCCGCGATAGGGCGGTAACCGTTGCAGTCTTGACGCCAAAGAAATCGGCGAATACGGCATCTTTTGCACCAAAGTCCATGTCCGGAAGATAGTAGAACAGTCGCTTCTCGCGTAAAGCACGCAACACCGGCCGCAGCCCCTGCTGACGCGTGACGAGTTCGGCACCATTCCAGCGTTGTCGGGCGCGGCGTAATGCGCGGTCGAACACTTTGTTTTTCTGTGTTGAATACATGGAAAACGCCGCTGGGTAGTCGTAGGACACGCGTGCGCCCCCGGCGTCCAAACCGACGAAGTGGGGGGCGAGCATGATCACCGGCACCTTCCCCGCCCATTCGTCCACGTAGTGACGATCACGCACCATGACCCGCGCCATCGCCTGATCAACCGGCGCGTACCACAGGTGTCCCAAATCGAGGGTCGATCTTCCCAATGCCTGGAACACGCCTCGTGCAATGGTTTCACGCTCGGCAGCAGACTTTTCCGGCATACACTTTTCGAGATTGATGAGGGTGACACGTTTGCGCCCCCAGTGAAACAAAAGATTGCCCAAACCACGGCCGATTGCCGCGACCCACGATGCGGGTAACCAACGCAGTAGCCACAAAAATACAAGCACGAGACGCATTGGCGGATTTATTTTTCGTTAGTGGCTGACGCAGGGGGCGCACCAGCCGGTTGTTTGAAACGGTTGTAGCCCCAAAGATATTGGGTGGGGGCCATATCGATCAGATGTTTCACCATGTCGTTAGTTTGTGTGGCGGCGGCGAGCTTATCTTCGGCGAATGGCGCATTCATCGGCACAAAGTGTATGCGGTAGCCACGACCATGAGGGAGTCTTTCGGCGAAGAAGAAGATTACGGTAGATTGGCTGGTGTTGGCGAGCCGCGGCAGCAAAGTCATGGTGTAGGCGCGATCGCCTAAAAAAGGTGCCCATACGCCTTCACCGCCACGCTCAGCCGCTGGCACTTGGTCCGGCAAAATCATGATGTTGCCTTTTTGTTTTAGTGTCTTTAGCAACGCGCGCACACCAGATGCGTCGGCCGGCGTGGTCACCGCACCGCCTCGCGCCCGACCGCTCTCCATGATCGGCTGTAGCCAGCGCTGTTTGGGTGGGCGGTACAACGCGGTGAGCGGTAAGCGGCTGGCCACATAACGACCGGCAATATCGAAGCAGCCCAGATGCGGCGAGACAAAAATGATCGATTTCCCCGCCTGTTTAGCCGCCTCAACGTGATGCCATGAATCGCATGGTACGAAAAGTCTGTTGAGTCTTTCAATTGATGCCGTCCAAGCGATGGCGAGCTCGGTTAGGCCCTTGCCCTGCTCGCGAAATGCCGCCGCCAGCATTGCGTCGTCCGCTGCTTTACCAGTCATCGCCGCATACCGATTGAGATTTTCCCGGGTTGTTCGGCGATGGCGCGAAGAAACGACAGCTGCCAACCATCCAATAAATGCGCCAATGCGGTGGTTGAGAGCCAGGGGTAGTCCACCAAACAGTCGAAACAGCAAGGTCACCATCAAAGGTCGGCGGAGAGGGCATTTAGCATGCCTATTCGTGATATACGAGATATGAATCGGCTATCCGATTTGCTAAACTGCGGGGTTTGATTCGCTGACATTACCAAGACTGAGGGGATACCCAATGAATGACTTTCTATTTACGTCCGAGTCCGTCTCCGAAGGACACCCGGATAAAGTGGCAGACCAGATTTCAGACGCAATTCTGGATGCGATTCTAGCGCAGGACCCAACCTCGCGAGTCGCCGCAGAGACACTCTGCAATACCGGACTCGTCGTATTGGCGGGTGAAATCACCACCAATGCGAATGTGGATTACATCGGTGTGGCGCGCGACACCATCAAACGTATCGGCTACGACAATACCGACTACGGCATCGATTACAAAGGGTGCGCGGTGATGGTTTGTTACGACAAACAAAGCCCTGATATCGCACAGGGTGTTGACCATGCCCAAGACGACGGCTTGGATCAAGGTGCCGGTGACCAGGGGCTGATGTTCGGTTACGCATGCGACGAAACACCGGTGCTGATGCCGGCACCGATCTACTATGCGCATCGTCTGGTGCAACGGCAATCCGAATTACGTCGTGATGGCCGTATGCCTTGGCTGCGCCCAGACGCCAAGTCGCAGGTGACAATGCGCTATGTCGATGGCAAGCCACACTCAATCGATACGGTCGTGTTGTCGACGCAGCACGACCCGTCGATGTCGGAAAACAAGCGCATGAAGCCTGCGGCCATCGAAGAGGTGATCGAAACCATCATCAAGCCGGTATTGCCAAAAGCGTGGCTGCAAAACACGCGGTATTTGATGAATCCAACGGGGCAGTTTGTGATTGGCGGGCCACAGGGCGACTGCGGATTGACTGGGCGGAAAATCATCGTGGACACTTATGGCGGTGCGTGCCCGCATGGCGGAGGCGCGTTTTCCGGTAAGGACCCTTCAAAGGTGGATCGTTCTGCGGCCTACGCGGCGCGATACGTTGCCAAGAACGTGGTGGCCGCTGGCTTGGCAAAACAGTGCCAAGTGCAGGTCGCCTACGCGATTGGGGTTGCCAAGCCGATGAATATCACCGTCTACACCGAAGGCACAGGCGTGATCCCGGACGCGGAAATCGCCAAACTGGTGGAATCACATTTCGACCTGCGTCCAAGGGGTATCGTAAAAATGCTCGACCTGCTGAAGCCGATTTACCAAAAAACCGCTGCGTACGGCCATTTTGGACGTGAAGAACCGGAATTTTCGTGGGAACGGACCGACAAGGCGGCGGCATTGAAGGCGGCTGCCGGAAAATAATTTAAGAATCGG
>JBEILF010000153.1:0-6134 GCA_040379385.1 Burkholderiales bacterium
GCCAACCGTCCATGCCGACTTCAAACGTACGCTCATCCAGTCGCGCCAGTAGCTGAATGTGGCGTCAGCCGGAACATCGATCTTGGTAAGTTTGCCGGCTTCGTGCAAATACGTCTCGCTGGTAAAGAAAGTCACGCCACGACGGATAAATTGACGAGTGCTGTAACCCTTCAGCTCGCTCTGACTACCGCTGACGCTGATGTCAGCCTCGGTGCCTTCGTAAACCGTTGTTGCCGCATCAATTGGCGTGCCACGTTTCCACATCTTCACGATCCGCGCGTAGCCCGATTTTGTTTGTGAGCCCGGGCCGAAATCGGTTTGCACAAAGAGCGTGTTGGCATCGATCCAATCCACCGAACCCTTTGCTTCTTTTAGCTGAAAGCCGTCTTTGACAAACGACTTGGTGGCCATGTCCCATTCGCGGATGACAACCGCATCAGCACCACCGCGCGACAGCGAGATCATGCACTTGTCGTAGTCGGGATAGAGGCAGTTCGAGCCGCGCCAAACCCAGTTATCTTTTTCGTCCTTGGCAAGCTGATCGAGGTCGAGCACCGTTTCCCACTTGGGCTGCGTGTTCTTGTATTCCTCCATGGTGGTGCGGCGCCACACGCCGCGTATGTTGTTACGGTCCTGCCAGAAGTTGTAGTACCAGTTACCGCGCTTTTGCACGCCTGGAATGCGCTCGCGTGAATTGACGACTTCCAACACCTTGTCGCGGATTGGTCCGAATTCAGCGCGAGCTTCGATTTCTTTTTGTGACTTGGCGTTTTGCTCTTTCACCCATGCGATGGCTTTTTCGCCCATCACTTCTTCCAGCCACAAGTACGGGTCTTCCTGCGCGCTGACTACCGTTGAAGCCATCATGGAACAAAGTCCTATCAGTACTAAACGAAACTTCATGGGTTTCTCCAAAAAAACGAGCCCGCTGGTAGCGGGCTCGATGACGAATCACTACAAGTTCTAAGCGGGCGTCTTCTCAAGCTCAAACGCGGCATGCAGTGCGCGGACCGCAAGCTCCATGTATTTCTCATCAACAACGACAGATGTCTTGATTTCGGAGGTCGAAATCATTTGGATATTGACGTTCTCGCGCGCCAGGCACTCGAACATTTTGGCGGCAACACCCGCGTGAGAACGCATGCCGATACCAACAATCGACACCTTTGCGATCTTGTTGTCCCCTGTTACACCCTTGGCATTAATCGCGGGCTTCACAGTGTCATTGAGCAAGGCAAGCGCACGCGCGTAGTCGTTTCTGTGAACGGTGAAAGAGAAGTCGGTAATGCCTTCGGAGGATGTATTCTGAATGATCACATCCACGTCGATATTCGCCTCAGCGACCGGGCCGAGAATCGAATAGGCGATACCCGGACGGTCAGGTACACCGGTAACGGTAAGCTTGGCTTCGTCGCGATTAAATGCGATGCCTGCAATGACGGGTTGTTCCATATTGTCTTCCTCATACGTAATCAGCGTGCCGGTGTCGTTCGAGTCGTGCGGAGTGAATGACGACAACACGCGAAGTTTTACTTTGTACTTACCGGCAAATTCCACCGAGCGGATTTGCAACACCTTCGATCCGAGACTTGCCAGCTCAAACATTTCTTCAAAGGTGATGCTATCGAGCTTACGTGCTTCCGGCACCACCCGCGGATCAGTGGTGTACACACCATCCACGTCGGTGAATATCTGACATTCGTCCGCCTTCAACGCCGCGGCGATCGCCACCCCGGTGGTGTCGGACCCACCCCGTCCCAGGGTGGTGACGTTGCCCTCGCCATCAATTCCCTGAAAGCCTGCCACGACGGCAACATACCCCTCGGCTAAGTCGCGTCGAATATTGGCGTCATCAATCGCCAAAATGCGCGCCTTGGTAAAGGCGCTGTCGGTGGTGATCTTTACCTGCCAGCCGGTGTAACTCTTGGCTTTCAGCCCCAGACTTTGCAGCGCCAGCGCCAACAGGCCAACGGAAACTTGCTCGCCGGTAGAGGCGATCACGTCGAGCTCCCGACCGGAGGGATCGTCGGATAACTGTTTGGCGAGACCGAGAAGCCGATTGGTTTCACCGGACATTGCCGACGGCACCACCACCAGTTGGTGGCCCTGTGCGTGGTAGTGCGCAATTCGTTTGGCGACTTCGCGAATGCGCTCGGGTGAGCCCATCGACGTGCCGCCATATTTTTGAATGATCAGTGACATAGAAGGTGCGTTGGTGAAGCGTGCAGTGATGTTCGCGAAAGTCCACCATTTTAGCGGTTCAGCAGCGACAAGGCCAATCCAACTAAGGGGAAAAACAGGGTGCTGCTTTATACTGGGACCCTATGAGCACCGACCAAAATAAGATCACCGTCACCCGCCGTTTGGAGTTTGACGCCGGCCACCGGCTACCGAATCACAAGAGCCAGTGTCGCAACATCCACGGGCACCGCTATGCTATCGAGATCACCCTCACGGCTGATTTGGTGCACGAAGAAGGCGCATCTGACGACGGCATGGTGATGGATTTTGGCGACATCAAGGCGATCGCCAACGAGAAGCTCGTTGGTGTTTGGGATCACGCATTTTTGGTGTGGAAGGGCGACACCATCATGCGCGACTTTCTGGCGATGATTCCGGAGCACAAAACCGTTGTTCTCGATGATGTACCGACCGCCGAAAACTTGGTCGCCGCTGCCTTTCAGATTCTCGAACACGCCTACCGTGATCGATTCGGCCACGAGCTGACACTCTCCCGAGTTCGATTGTATGAAACACCAAATTGCTGGGCGGATGCCGTTGGCCGCTAACACCGCCAAGGGGCTTGCGGTTCCAAGGTTTGCCGCTAAAATAAAACCGTGCATCACTGCTTTGTTCACCACCGCTCTAAATCGCCGTTCCACTTTGATTGAAAGGATCGTTATGTTCAAGATCGCCGCTGCAATTTTCGTAGCCAGCGCCACACTCGCTGCCAACACTGCATTCGCACAAGCAAAACCCGAGGACGCAATTGCCTATCGCCAAGGCGCATTCAAGATCATTGGCTGGAATTTCGGCCCAATGGCTGGCATGGTGCAGGGTCGCATCCCTTATGACAAAGACGGCTTCGCCAAACGCGCAGCAAACGTCGCCGCTGTTGCCGCAATGCCATTTGAAGGCTTCGGGCCCGGTACTGATGCCGGTGCGCCGACCAAGGCAAAGGCAGAAGTTTGGTCAAAGTCTGCAGACTTCAAAGCGAAGGCGGAAAAAATGGTTGAAGAGACCACCAAACTCGCGGCGATTGCCAAGACCGGTAGCCTGGATGACATCAAGAAACAATTTGGTGCGACTGGTGCCACATGCAAGGCCTGCCACGACGATTACCGCAACAAATGACGTCGTTGTCCAAGAGCAAGCCCATTAGGGCGCAGCGATTGGAAACAACGACGTCATCCCCGCGCAGGCGGGGATCCAATTTCTCTCCCAAGAGCTAGCCCATTAGGGCGCAGCGATTGGACTACAGGCAATGAAAAACGGAGATTGGCGATGCCAATCTCCGTTTTGATTTGTGCTCCGCAGGACGTTAGGACGTCGGCGGCACCGGTGGAGGGCCAGGTGGCGGCGTTGACCCGGGCGCTGCGGGTGCGGCAGCAACCATCGCCATGGGTCGCTCAAGTGGCACAAAGATCCACAGCAACACGTACATCAAGATGCCGAGGCCGTGCAGGAACGCGGTCAGGATAAATAGAATGCGCCATGCCCAAGTCGGAATGTTGGTCGCCTGTGAAAGTCCGCCAGCAACACCACCCAACCAACGGTCGGTCAACGAACGCTTGAGTTGCTGCATCGCAGACTGTGATTGTTCGATCGCGGCCCGTGCAGCTTGCGCCGCTGGTGCCGGTCCTGGCCCGAGGTCACGGATGACACGCGCTTTTGCCGCTGTGTATTCCTCGTCGGTCAACGCGCCCTGCTGGTGAAGTTGTTGCAGTTTCTCAAGTTGTTCGGCCCAGTTCATGCTGCCTCCTGTTGCGGGTTATGCACCAGCGCCATTGCTTGTGCAGATACCTACATGATGGGGACGATTCGCCCTAAACCAAACATTGAGGCGACCAATTGCAGACGCAGGCGCGTAAGTTGCAGAATCGCCGCGCCGTGTTGCAAATACGTGTTGCAAGTCCGCGTTGCAAACACGCGTTGCGAACACCCCGGACCGAGTGAAGCCCGCAACGCTGCGCGTTAGCCAAACCAGCGCGTTGCGATGGCATAAGTGAGTGCCGTCGCGACGACGACGCAAATCGAAGAAAGCCAGACAGGACGGGCATTTTCGGGCAAAACCGTCTCAAACTCCTCGTCAATAATAGACTTTTGCCCGGTGATCATGGGTTTCACCAAGTTATCTCGTTTGATGAAGAAGTAGAAGCCGATTGCACCGAGATGCAGCACCACCAAGCCGATGATCACGTTCGAGTTGATCTTATGGATCTTGGTGAGCAGGTCGCTGATTTCCTTGCTGACCGCAACCGCGTACGGCCCGCTCAGCATGATGTCGTCGTCGGCAAACAGCCCGGTGACGGCCTGAAAACCGATCACCAGCAGAAACGCGATCACCGATAACGCCCCCATTGGGTTGTGCCCAAGGTAGCGTTTCGTCTGCGGATTCTTCATGTCGCGCATGTACGCCAAAACCGCCGACGGCCCGCGCACAAAGTTCAAGAATCTCGCGTGCTGATTGCCAACCAGCCCCCACATCAAGCGAAACAGAATCAAGCCGATGACAAAGAAGCCGAGGCGCTTGTGCCACTCCATCCAATTGCCACCGAGCTCCTGCGTGATAAACAGCCCGACAATCGACAGCACCAACAGCCAATGGAACAGACGGACGGGTAAATCCCAGACGCGGATCGACTTCATGGCTTGACTCCTGACTGGGGATGCTTACTGGCAGGTTCGACACGTAACAACGCGCCGTCGCTGGAATCAGTCAGCAAATAAATGTTGCCGTCCGGGCCATTGCGCACATCACGAATACGACCGAGTTCGTTAACAAACATCCGTTCCTGCGCCACGACTTTGTCACCGTCGAGTGTCAAACGAACCACGAGTTGCCCGGCCAACCCACCGACCAAGAGATTGCCCTTCCACTTCGGGAAGTTGGAGGCACGCACACCGCCGTTGCCATCGCTACCGATGAATGCCATCCCCGAGGCCGCAATTGACGGCACCCAATAGACCAGTGGCGGGGTCATGCCTGCTTTTTCCGTTCCCTCACCGATCTTGGTGCCCACGCCGTAGTTGACGCCGTAGGTGACTACCGGCCAGCCGTAGTTAGCACCCGGCACCATGATATTGACTTCATCACCACCCTGCGGGCCGTGTTCGTGGGTCCACAATTTGCCACTCACCGGATTCAGCGCCGCACCCTGCATGTTGCGATTGCCGAGGGTGAAAATCTCCGGCTTGGCGTCCTTGGTTTTGACGAAAGGATTGTCCGGCGGCACACGTCCATCATCAAACAAGCGGATCGATTTGCCCGCATGGTCGTTCAGTTGCTGTGCACGTTGTGCCGCGCCCTTGCCCGGACTATCGCCGCGGTCACCAAAGGTGACAAACAAGTAGCCGTCACGATCAAACACAATGCGCGAACCAAAGTGAAACCCGCGATCCGATTTCGGCGCGAGTTTGAACAGGACCTGCACATCCGTCATGGTCGGCGCGTCTTTGCTACCGCCAAGTTTGCCGCGCGCCAGCTCGGTACCGTGTAATCCACCATCAACAGCGTTATAGGTCCAGTAGATCCAGCCGTTCTCCGCGTACTTTGGATGTAGCGCGACGTCGAGCAAGCCGCCTTGGCCAAACTCGGTGACCTTTGGCATGCCTTCCACCGCTTTCTCCACCAGCTTGCCACCATCAACAACACGCATCGTACCGCGTCGTTCGGTCACCAACATACGACCATCGGGAAGAAACGCAACCGCCCAGGGATTTTTCAGGCCATCTACAACGGTGACAACGTTGACTTTGTACTCGGCGGTGGAAAGCGACTTGGACTTCTGGGCAAACGCGGGAACAGACATCAGGCCGCAGAAGGCGATGGCAATCGAGAGACAAACGCCAGATGGCTGTTGAAAATTGCGTGGGTTCATAAATACTTTCGTGGAGAAAAAATTGGGACTCGA
>JBEILF010000154.1:0-6130 GCA_040379385.1 Burkholderiales bacterium
CAAAGGCTGCACCAATCATGCCAAACGTTTTAGCGCGATTGGCAGGAGTTGAGATATCGGAAGCGTATGCTGAGGCGGTCGACATCGACGCCGAGCAGGCGCCACCAATGAAGCGACCGAGAAACAGCCACATCAAGCTCGGTGCCCACGCCGTGACCAAGAAATTCAGCCCCATGCCGGCGCTCGAAAAAATCAGCACTGGCCGGCGGCCAATCTTGTCGGAGAGTGCACCCAGCAACGGCATGCATAGAAACTGCATGAGACCGAAGGTGGCCGCCAAAATACCGTACCAGCGTGCCTGATCATCGGTCGAGGTGACGAAGTCCCCGACCAGCAACGGCAACACCGGAACGGCCAAACCCACCCCGAGCATGTCCAAAAATACAACACCGAGGACGAACTTGAATCCGCGTTGTCTGGCAATTTCCGCTGCATGCGCCGGTGCCGCTGAAACTGGGCTAGCGTTTGTACCACTCGACAAGATTATTCTCCAATGCCAACCGCAGACCGAACGACGGCTCAATCAGTATCTGACCCGAAACTGGTTAATTAGTCGGCCCGGTAGTTCGGGGCTTCTTTGGTGATCTGCACATCATGCACGTGACTCTCGCGCATACCGGCTGCGGTGATCTCGACAAAGCTCGCCTCGGTGCGAAAGGCTTCGATAGTTGAACAGCCTACCAAACCCATTGAAGCGCGCACGCCACCCATCAATTGCGTGATGATCGCCGTTACCGGCCCCTTGTACGGCACCCGACCCTCCACCCCTTCTGGAACCAACTTGTCGGCGTTGGAAATTGTTTCCTGAAAGTAGCGATCCGACGAACCTTTTTGCATTGCACCGAGCGAGCCCATGCCGCGATAACTTTTATAGGAGCGCCCCTGGTAGAGCTCAATCTCACCCGGCGCTTCGTCGGTACCCGCAAACATCGACCCCATCATCACTGCGGAGGCACCCGCAGCAATCGCTTTTGCCACGTCACCAGAGTAACGAATCCCACCATCCGCAATACACGGGATGCCGAGTTTTTCAAGCGCCCTGGCGGCTTCCGCAACCGCCGTAATTTGCGGCATACCCACTCCGGTCACAATACGGGTGGTACAAATCGAACCCGGACCAACACCAATCTTGACGCAATCGGCACCATGGTCTGCTAGCGCGAGCGCGCCGACCGCAGTGGCTACGTTACCGCCGATGACGGCAACATTGGGAAACTTTACCTTTACTGATTGCACCATGTCCAAAACACCTTGTGCATGGCCGTGGGAGGAGTCCACCACCAAACAATCCACCCCCGCTTCGACCAACGCCGCAGCGCGTTCAAGATTGTCTCCCGCCACACCAATGCCGGCACCGACACGCAACTGGCCGAGTGCGTCCTTACATGCTAGCGGATGGTCCTTTGCCTTCTGGATATCCTTGACGGTGATCAGCCCGGCCAACTCAAAGGCGTCGTTGACAACCAGCACACGCTCGAGTCGATGTTTATGGATGAGCGTCTGCGCCTGATCGAGGCTGGCTCCCTCCTTCACCGTCACCAAACGCTCACGCGGCGTCATGATGTTCTTTACCGGCTGGTCGAGATTGGTCTCAAACCGGAGATCGCGGCTGGTGACAATTCCGACCACAACTTTGCCTTCAACCACCGGCAGACCGGAGAAGCCATGTTGGCGTTGCAGGTTGATGACTTCGCGGACAGTCATTGAAGGGGCGATGGCCAGCGGATCTTTCACCACACCGGACTCAAATCGTTTAACCCTCGCCACCTCGGCAGCCTGCACGCGAATTGACAGGTTTTTGTGAATGATGCCAATGCCACCTTCTTGTGCAAGGGCAATCGCCAATCGTGATTCCGTAACGGTGTCCATCGCCGCAGAAATCAACGGCAAGTTCAGTTTGATGGAGCGCGTAAGGTGGGTAGCGAGTTTGACGTCGCGCGGGTGGACTTGGGAATGGGCTGGGACGAGTAAAACGTCGTCGAAAGTGAGCGCTTTGGCGATAAGTTTCACGAATCAGACTCCGACAAAAACAGCATTATACGCGCCCTCCTCCATGCCCCCACTAAGAGCGCTGGTTGCACGCAAAACACCCCTGTGCGGCACATCGAGATGGGTAACCGGATTGACGCCAAGCTTGTTTGCCCGCACTTTAGATAACTAGGCGAGATAACGGTGCTAAACTATTGATGCGAATGAAGTTTTTTCCAACGACTCCGCTTCGATCATCGATCTGTCAGCCACCATATGTCTATGCTGAAATCAGCTAACTTTTCGCCATCGCTGTCGTTAACAACATCACTTGGGACGTTGCGTGGTGGTGTGTCGATTGCCGCACTTGGACTATTTGCCAATGCCTGCGCGTTGTGGCACCCATCGCAGTCACCTTTACCGTCCACCGCTTCGTCTTCAAACACTGTCGAAACTGCAAAACCGTCAACGCTCGTGCTGAGTGAAGCGGCGGCAGCCGCACTTGAACAAGCCAGGCTACAGGTTGCAGATGCAAAACGCTCACGTGCTTTGTGGAAATCCGCAGCAGAAAAACTCAACGCGGCGGAACTTGCTGCATCGAAGCACGATAGCGCCACCACCTTACGTCTTTCAAATGAAATCATTTCCTTGTGCGAGCAGAGTCGTGCGCAGTTGTTATTGCCGCCCGTCGTCTGGTGAGTCGATACGTAGCTGAGAATGGTACTGCCTTGAGGAGCATCCTATGAAAACGCCAATTCAGCTGTTCGTTGCGCTCGCCGTGTTGCTCGCAGCGGCAACCGTTACCGCACAGGTCTACAAGTGGGTTGATAAGGACGGTAAGGTGCAATATACCGATACGCCGCCGCCAACCGATGTGAAGGGCACCCCAAAGAAGGTTGATACAAGGCCGGCCTCTGCACCGGCTGCTATACCAGCAGCGCCAACCAAATCTGCGCCCGACAATGATGCCGGTAAAGATACCGCCAAAGGCGCACTGGCCAAGCCGCTCACGCTGGAGGAGCGCAGTAAAGAATCAGATAAACGCCGCGCGGAACGAGTAGAGGCGGAGAAAAAAGCCGCTGAGCAAGCCAAGCTAGACAAAGCTAACCAAGAGCGCTGCAAAGAGGCGACACACTACCTACGCGACTTGGAGACGGGCAGGCCGATCAGCACAACCGACGACGCCGGCGAACGCAAAATACTAGACGATGCTGCGCGCAGCGCTGAAGTAGCACGCGCACGCAGCGCCATGAGCCAGTCTTGCAAATAGTGATCGTGACGAGGCTAACTCGCGCGTTTACGCCGCTGCGCTTTTGGGTCAATACGTAATGATCGATACAGCTCGACACGGTCGCCGTCACGCAAGGCGTGGGTTAATGGTCTGGCCTTACCCCATACGCCATAACCAACCACCTCCGCGAGAATACTCGTAGGCAAGTTATCTCTAACCGAGGCGGATGCCAGAAGCGCCCCGATGGTTATGCCTTCGTCAGCCGTCAGGGCAAGCTCGATCGCGCAGCCCTTAACACCACAGGCGATGCTAACCTTGATGACGCCAGCCTCATTCACCAGCGGTATACAGCGCGTCGGCGCGCTGCACAAAATGATCGACAAACGACTCCGCAATCGTCGCCATTACCGGGCCGAGAACGCCCTCAATCATGGGGTTGGAAAATGCATAATCGAGCACGAACTCAACCTTGCAAGCGTCTTCTGCCAGAGGCATGAAGCGCCACCCCCCGGTGAGACTTTGAAATGGGCCGTCGATGAGACGAAGCCGCATCTCGCTTGATCGCACCTTGGCATTGCGAGTCCGGAACGATTGGGTGACGCCCAAATAGCGAATCTGAATGCTTGCATCAGTATGGAATTCATCTTGTGAATGCAGCGTCGCGCCGCCACACCAGGGCAAAAATGCGGGATAGTGCTCCACAGCATCGACCAAATCGAACATTTTTTCTGCCGAGTGGGCGACTAAGACAGATTTAGCAACATAAGCCATATTCAAATTTTACTCGCCCGTTCCATGGTGGGAGAGAATGCACGCGATAAAATCGCCGCATGAGCATCGCTGAAAACAAAAAAGCTTTCTTTGACTACTTTATCGAAGAGCGCTATGAAGCCGGATTGGTACTTCAAGGGTGGGAGGTCAAGGCGATCCGCGCGGGTCGCGCCCAACTCAAGGAGGGTTACGTCGTCCTACAGAAAGGGGCCTTCTTTTTGATCGGTTCCCACATCTCTGCACTGCCAGAAGCCTCAACGCACGTCAAGGTAGACCCAGTGCGCACGCGCAAGCTGCTGCTGCGCGAAGAAGAGATGAGGAAGCTAGTCGGCAAAGTTGAGCAGCGCGGCTACACGCTGGTGCCCTTGAACCTTCACTACAAAGGCGGACTGATCAAACTTGACATCGGCCTCGCCAAGGGCAAGAAACAGCATGACAAGCGCGACGCGGATCGAGCACGGGACGAAAAGCGTGAGGCGCAGCAGGCGATGAAGAAATTGGTGAAGTGAACAACTCGCGCGAAGCGGCGTAGGCTAACCGGCGAAGCGGCGTTAAGCCCGGAGGGCGGCCGAAGCCACAAGCGCGACGCGCATCGAGCACAGGACGAAAAGCGTGAGGCGCAGCAGGCGATGAAGAAATTGGTGAAATAAGCGGGTGGTCAGACGTGCGTCGTTGACTGCTGTTTCGCCCCCAACGGCTCGGCAGTTTTGCCGTCGCTTTCTCCAATGGCCGCTACCAGGCCGGCGGCGGCCAACATGCAGCCACCAACCCACTCCTGAATTCGAGATACCTCGCCAGCCAGATAGTGCGCAGCAATCGCTGCAACGATGAGTTCGAATAGGAGAATCACCGCAGCGCGATTGGCTGACAGCTGACTCAGCCCGTGCTGCATACCTACGCTACTTGCAATCAACACAACACCAACAAGCACAACGAGCCACCAGTACTGCGCCAACACTGGCCCCCAACTTGCCACAGGTTGTGCGACAACTAGAAGTGCAACCGGCAGCGCTACCGCCGCCACACCAATTGAACCTGCCACTGACTTTGCCTCTGGCGAGACGCGGTGTTCCCGTCTGACCAGAACATTGCAAAGTGCAAAGAAAAAGCCGCCCAACATACCAAGCCACTCGTGGGCGTTGCGGGGAAGTGGCATGCCGAGTTCGGGCCGCCATAACATGACAACAGCACCGGTCATGGCAACAGTGACCGTCACCGCGCCACGTCCCCCAATGCGCTCGCCAATGAGAATTCGTGCCAAGGGCACTGTCCACAATGGTGCCAGATAGAACAACAGCACGACGCGGACTACTTCGGCCTCCATGATCGCGACAAGATAGGCTACGTTGGCGAGGCCGGCTGTCAGACCGATCAGCAGCAACGAGACGGGATACCTTGGAAATTCGCGCCACGTGTGGCGGAGCACAATAACGGCAAACAGTACTGCTGCCATATATGAGAAAAACGTTGCGATCGGTACCGGCAAACCGGCTGTTTCCATAACCCGGTAGGGATACCAGATAACGCCCCATGACGTCGCCGCAATCAACAGCCCTGCTATGGGCAGTGGCGAACCGCGATGCGCGGCGGGGGCGGGGGAGACGACGCGCTGCTGCATGGACGACTGAGACAACGCGACGACCTTTCTAAAGTACGGCAAACTCTATAATGAGCGCTGGAGTAATTTTGCAACTTAAGAAATTCTACCGTGTTAAATCCTAACTCGGCGTAATCCGCATTCTAGAAAGCCCATCTAATATGTCCCATGTCTCACCGTCTGCATTACAAACCACCATCGATGGAGCCTGGGAACTGCGTGCCAGCTTTTCACCTACCAGCCATCCTGCAGATGTTCGTGAAGCGGTCGATCAAGTTATTAGTGACTTAAACGCCGGTCGCCTACGGGTTGCAGAAAAACTTGGCGGGGAATGGGTCACGCACCAGTGGATCAAAAAGGCCGTGTTGCTGTCATTCCGACTCAAAGACAACGCCCGCATTGAAGCGGGCGACCTCGGCTTCTTTGACAAGGTAGAGACTAAGTTTGCCAGGCTCGATGACGCCGCGATGCGCGCCACTGGTGTGCGGGTAGTGCCACCTGCAGTTGCAAGACGGGGCTCATTCATCGGCAAGAATGTGGTGCTCATGCCGTCGTATGTCAAC
>JBEILF010000155.1:0-6112 GCA_040379385.1 Burkholderiales bacterium
GCGCAACTGCGACGAATTCTGTCCGCCTGCACCTCCCGCCGCACTTGCGGTGCCACCGGAACCCACTCCCGACGGGGAAACCACCTGCGTCTGGACCCCAAATGTGCCGTCCATGTCACGCGTGATGTTGACGTAATCGACGCGGTAGAGCTTTAAGTACGGCGTGTCGGGCATGACGGAGAGATTGGGGCCGTCGGCTTCCCAGCGCATGTCGATTTGTTTCGCCATGCGGGTCAATATTTGTCGAATCGTTTGGTCAATCGCGTTCAACGTGACGCGGCCTTCGATGCCGGGATATATGTCGATGTTGACGCCCGTGTCGCGGCTCATCGCCAGCAGGATTTCGCGCGCCGGAACGTCGATTACGCTGACTGAGTAACGCTTTTCATCTGCAACAGGTTTCGGTGGCGGAGGAATTGGCACTTGCGTTACCGGTGCGGGCACCGGTGAGGCTGTGCTTTGGGCTGATTGTGCCGTGTTGCGTAGGTGGCTGTCGATTTTGGCAACGGGGTTTGTGCCACATGCCGATAAAACTGCGGACAGTAGTGCGGCAATCAACCCAACGCGGTTGCACGGCATTGAGCGCATGCTGAACGAACTCTTCGCACAGGCTGTAGCGTCTGCAGGCTTAGCATCGAAAAAAAGAGTTTTCATGCGCAAATGGCTTGTCATAACTGGGTTGTGAGAGTCCGGCGAATATCGGCAAATCAAAACATGAGAGGACGACGATTTCGACCAGATTCTCTACTGTCGGGCTTGTTTGCACTTTTTTGTTGTTGTTCACCTTTGACTTTATAAGCGGATTTTTCAATAAAAGCAATGGGTTGTGCATGAATTCAAAGAACTGTATCAAGATTTGCCGCGCCCTTTCCGTCGGCTGCAGATTGCGCACTAGGGTGCCGACTTTCTGAAGTCGTCGCGAACCGCCTGAAATGAGCGAGCGTAAGGGCGAAACTGGTTGATTTTTTGGGGGAGCGACGATAATTCTGCGGTTGCTTCCGTTCGATCCGCGTAATTGCCGTAGAGGACGCTCAATTTGGGATTCTCCGCCGTACCAGAGAGATAGACCATCACCCGCTCTGGATTCAACTCTCGACTCGCTGCGCGCAAATATGCCTCGATGGCGCTTCGTTCGCGCTCGTCAGCGGTCATTAGTTGGATCGAGTATCGACCTCTTGGCTGCTTTTCGATTCGCGCCATATCTGCTGCGATGCGTGCGCCGAGCCAGTCCTTGGCCCCTAGTGGTGGTTTAGTCGCTGGTGGTGCATCGGCGATTGCTGGTAGTGCGGGCGTGTTGTCAACTGCCGCCGCAGCTACGGGTGTCTCGCCAGCCCCGCTGGTTTGCGAGGCGGCGGTCAATGCGGGCACTGCCTCTGGCTTCAAGGCGGCGGGCAGCGCCGACTCTGGTGGCGGTAGTGGCGGGACCGATGCAACTGTTGGGGGTGCGGCATTGGTTGGTGTCGAGTCTAGCGACCCCACGCTGGAAGGGGTTGTGTCTTGTCGGGCTGCAAGGCCTCCAAAAAAGCCGATTACCAACCCGGCGATCAGGGAAGTCAGCACGGCGAGCCAAATCGCGGCACGGCGTTTGTTGGTATTCGGCACAACGATCCGCGTATCTGTGATGGCAGCTCTTACCAAGTCAGGCGTGACCGTATGGGTACCGGCCGCAAACGCCGCGAGCAACGTTTTGTCGCAATAAATGTTGATGCGACGGGTGAGACCCTCCGAGGCCTCCGCGATGAGTCGTAGCGAGTCTGCGGAAAACAAATCCGGGCCTTTGTAGCCAGCCGCCCGAAGGCGAAAATCGACGTAATCCTTGATGTCGCGCGGTGGTAGTGGCAGCAAGGTAAAACTGTGCGTAATCCGCTCGCGCAACTGGCGCATGTTTTGCAACAATAAGTGCTGGTCCAGTTCCGGCTGGCCAAACAAGACAATCTGCATCAACTTAAAGTGGCTCGTCTCTAGGTTCGACAGAAGGCGTATTTCTTCAAGGGTTTCGAGGGGCATCGCATGCGCTTCGTCGATCAGCGCCACCACCTGGCGTCCCTCGGCATGGAATTCAAAAAGTTTTTCCTGTAACGTGCGAATCAACTTGGTGGTCGACATGCCTTGTGTTTCGAGGCCCAGATCACCTGCAATCGTGGCGAGCATTTCATCGCGCGACAGCGAGGGAACCGCAAGATAAATTGTCTCCACCGAGGGAGGCAATCGTTCCATCAATACTCTGCAAAGCATCGTCTTGCCGGCACCGACTTCTCCGGTAACTTTGACGATACCTTCACCACTGGTGATCGAGTACAGCAGGGCCTCTAGTGTCTCGCCACGGCTCGCGCCAGAGAAGAAAAACTCGGTATGCGGTGTAATTTTGAATGGTGCCTCGGTGAGGCCGAAGTGCTGCAGATACATCGTCATAGCGGAATCTTGTTTGCCGTGGCCGGCGTTTTTAACGCAAATTTATCGATGAAAAGCACACTGAGTTTAGCATTCGTCGAAGTGTGCCCGTCGTTAGGAATCGGGGCCGATGGCGGGGTTGCCCACGGCGGTATCGCGGTTAAGTGCGGAGGGTCGTAAAATCTCGAGCCTACTGTAGAGCGTTGAGCGCGATATCCCCAGAATTTTTGCCGCTTGGGTCATGTTGCCGCTGGCAATTTCAATAGCCGCGTCGATATACTTAAGCTCGACTTCGGCAAGCTTTCCATCAAGACGAAATAGTGCACTCGCCATGATTTCCTCCTTTGGGCCTAGCCCGGTAGAAGCGTCACCGGGCGGCGCAACCGGTTGTGGAAGCTCAAACTCTTGGGAAAGTTCATCGGGCGTTAGCGCATATCCGGCGTGTTTCGCGATGAGTCTGATGACGATGTTCTTCAGCTCGCGGACGTTGCCCGGAAATTCATATGCCAGCCATGCAGACTTCGCGGCATCAGTCAGCGTGAACGATTGTGAGCCGAGGTGTTTCGCAGACTCGGTCGAAAAGTGCTCGAGTAGCCGCAATTTATCTTCGCCTAATTCGGATAGCGGCGGGACGCTGATCGTCAAGACTGACAGTCGGTGGTAGAGATCTGCGCGGAAGCGCCCGGCTTTGACTTCGCTACGCAAGTCTCGGTTGGTCGCGGCGATCACGCGAGCTGCCGATTTTCTCGCCTGCGTTTCCCCAACCCGCTGATACTCGCCATTTTCCAATACGCGGAGAAGCTTCGGCTGCAACTCGAGTGGCAGTTCGCCGATTTCATCAAGAAAAAGCGTGCCTTCCCCGGCATCCTCGAAGTAGCCGGACTTTGCCGAATTGGCCCCGGTGAATGCGCCTTTGGCGTGGCCAAATAACGTGGCCTCCATTAAGTTCGCCGAGATAGCAGCGCAATTTAGCGCCAGAAACGGCAAATGACCTCGCGGACTAAGATAGTGCAACGCTGCGGCCACCCGCTCTTTGCCGCTGCCGGAAGGCCCCTCGATCAGCGCGGGAAACGTTGACGAGGCGTAAAGGTCGATCTGCCCCTTCAACTTTCTGATCGGCGGGCTTTCGCCGATCAGGCCGAAAGAGTGCGGATCGTCGGCGCGGTTTCCGGTAGCTGTCCCTCTAAGTTGCGCATGCAATAGCTTCTTCAAGCGCTGAGGTTCACACGGTTTCGGCACCAAATCTGCTGCTCCAAGCGCGCGTGCGCGCCGTGCGTTGGATTCCTCGTTTTGGCCAGTTAGCACCAAAATACGAATTTTTGGTGACCACGCGAGAAGATCACTCACCAACTTGAAGCCTTCGGTGGGTTGATTGGCCAACGGTGGCAGACCAAGATCGATGAGCGCCAACTGTGGTGAGAAATCACCACCTTGTAGTAGCTTGATCGCCGCAGCCCTTGATTCGCAGAATCTGACATCAAAATCATCGGCGAGCGAAAATGCGAGCGCTTCGGCGATGAGCGGGTCGTCGTCAACTACGAGGAGCGCCGGTCTTGAAATCTGCGCCATCAAATTCGCGATGCCAGTTACCATTTGTGCCATGTTAAAGAAGGTTGGTATGTGTTTCCAATGGTCCGACAGCATAACCGAGTCTGGCACTCTTGCCATTCACAACGTGTTTGCCGGGCGCAGTCGGCAAGAAATCCGATAAAATGCGGGTTGTTGCGTAACCCTCGATTACTTGGCAGTGGTCATCCGATGTTAGAATAATTGAGGTAGCTGTTAGTCGCACGTTAGTCGAACACACGGTAGCAAAAGCGTTGCTACACGGCGCTGGATGAGAGTGCCCGGTAGTCGTGCGGGAACTTTGGCGCTGCTGACTTGGTCTGTGTAGCTGGTCTACGCCGAAGTTACGGCAATTGCCCGGTTCGCATGGGCGTTTTAAATCACCGGCAAATGCCTACTTTGACTACAAATCCCCCCGCACCTGCGTCGAGAGTTAACTTTGTTGAAATCAACAACGTTGATTTTGGCTATGACAAACGGCTGATTCTCAAAGGGATCACCATGGCGGTGCCTAAGGGCAAACTGGTCGCGATCATGGGCGGATCGGGATGTGGAAAGACTACCTTGTTGAGGCTGATCGGCGGGCAACTCAAACCGTCTTCGGGCACAGTGAAAGTTGCAGGACAGCTGGTGGCTGATTTGGATCGAGAACAGCTCTACGCGCTCCGGCGCAAGATGAGTATGCTGTTCCAATTCGGCGCACTTTTCACCGATATGTCGGTGTATGACAACATTGCCTTTCAATTGCGCGAGCACACAGACTTGCCCGAAGACATGATTCGGGATCTGGTGCTGATGAAGCTAAATGCCGTGGGGCTTCGTGGTGCGGCAAAGCTTTTTCCTGCAGAGTTGTCCGGCGGCATGGCGCGGCGGGTTGCGTTGGCACGTGCCGTCGCGCTTGACCCGGAGCTGATCATGTATGACGAGCCATTTGCTGGCCTTGATCCCATCTCGCTTTCTGCCGTGGGTAACACCATCAGAAGACTGAACGACGCGCTTGGCGCAACCTCGATTGTGGTGACGCATGACGTTGTTGAGTCGTTGCAAATTGTTGATTACCTGTACTTCGTGGCAGACGGCAAGATCGTTGGTCAAGGAACGCCGGATGAAATCCGCGCCTCTACCGAGCCCTTTATCAAGCAGTTTGTGCATGCCGAAATGGATGGTCCCGTTCCCTTTCACTATCCAGCACCAAAATATGCAGACGATCTCGATCTGCAACTTCCCGCCGGTGGAGCGTCGCGATGATTAACGGGATCCGCCGTATCGGGTCACGTGGCATAGGCACCATCTGGCGCGCTGGCGCGATGGCGCGTTTCTTTTGGCTGGTGCTGCTCAACTCAGGGATGAGTTTCCGCCGTCTGCATCTAACCGTGCGCGAAATCTATTTCGCTGGCGTGATGTCGCTCGTCATCATCATGGTTTCGGGTTTGTTTGTTGGCATGGTGCTCGGGCTACAGGGTTTTGAGACCCTGCAAAAATATGGTGCGGAAGAAACGATGGGGGTGCTAGTGGCACTTTCTTTGGTTCGTGAGCTCGGTCCTGTTGTCACCGCTTTGCTCTTTGCAAGTCGAGCGGGCTCAGCAATCACTGCTGAAATTGGACTGATGAAGGCGACCGAGCAGCTCAAGGCGATGGATATGATGGCCATCGATCCGATCGCCCGTGTGGTGGCACCGCGCTTCTGGGCCGGCGTGATGTCTATGCCGATTCTGGCTGCCCTCTTCTCGGCGATGGGTATATTTGGCGGCTACATTGTTGCAGTCGCGTTGGTGGGGATTGATCCAGGGGTGTTCTGGGCAAACATGCAATCGGCTGTAGATTTCCGCTACGACATTTGGAATGGCATTATCAAATCAATTGCTTTTGGTATTGCGGTTTCAATTATCGCGACGTTTGAGGGGTTTGATGCCGACCCAACTGCGGAAGGCGTCTCGCGTGCAACGACCCGCACTGTGGTCACTTCTGCGCTTACCGTGTTGGCAATTGACTTGATTTTGACGGCCTTCATGATTCGCGGTTTGTGATTCACTATTTTGGCAAGACACTCTCCCTGAAAATTGCGAACATTTGTATGCTGCAGCGGACGTAAACGAGGTTATTGAGGAAAACATGGATCGAAAAACAATTGACCTTTGGGTCGGAATTTTCCTGA
>JBEILF010000156.1:0-6108 GCA_040379385.1 Burkholderiales bacterium
CATTCGATGTTCCAAGCAGAAGGCAGTCTAAAACGCCTGCAGATGTGCGCAGATTGCCGTGTGGTTGACATGATGTCGAACCAACATGAAATGTCGATTCTGACCGGGAAGCCAATCGAATGACTGCTGCGGAATCGCCGATTGTTCCAGTCAAGTTCGAGGCTCCCAGAGCCATCGAGCCGGAGGATCAAGCACGCGCCGATTATTACGCGCTGCTCGCTAATCTTTTTTACCGCGCCCCGGACGCACGTCTTTTGCAAGCCATTGCCATCGCCGAGCCGCCGTCCGGCGTGCTGGCACCCGCTTGGCAGAGGCTGGCGGATGCTTCCAACGTGGTTCCCGAAGATGCAGTTCATGAGGAGTACGACGCCGTGTTTGTCGGTGTGGGGAAGCCGCCGGTGATGCTGTACGGCTCGTTCTACATGGCGGGTTTCATGATGGAAAAGCCGCTTGCTGCACTGCGGCAAAATTTAGGAGAACTCGGTTTTGTGCGTGCGGAGTCTGTGCGCGAACCGGAGGATCATGTCGCCGCAATTTGTGATGTGATGCGCGCCATGATTCTCGGTGATTTGGAAAACAAGCCTTATACAGTTGAGACGCAAAAGCAGTTTGTGTTGACCCACGTCAAGCCTTGGATTTTTGATTGCTTTGCGGCAGTTTCGGCGTATCATCAGGCTAACTATTACAAGCATGTTGTTGGCTTCGCGACGCGTTTTTTCCAAGTCGAATTCGAAGCCTTCGAGATTGAGTAAGGTGGCATGCTGGATCAAGGTTGAGGCAATCTTTCCGCCAAGTCAGTTCGATGCAAATATCATGCGAGGAGGCATCAAATGAAACCAACAAATATCTCACCCAATCGACGTCATTTTTTGCTTGGTGCCACACTTAGCACTGCCGGAGTAGTTGCCGCTGCAGTGGCCTCGGTGGCCGGCGTGCAAGCCGAGCAAACTATGGTTGCGGCTCCGCCCGCAGATGACGCGGAGACCGGGTATCGCATGACGCCGCACATCAAGCACTACTACGAAACTACCAAACTGTAACGCAAGGAGTATGACGATGCTGCTAACCAAAAAGTCCCCGAGACAGGTGCAGAAGAGCACCTTTGCGTCCACCATTGACCGCGCCGCTTTTGTCAACACTGGTACGGTCGACCGACGTGCATTTCTCAAACGCTCAGGCATGGTCGCCGGTGCCGGTGCATTCGCCTCGCAACTGCCGTTTTCGATGATGCAGAAGGCAAATGCCGCCGCATCGGGGCCGATGGTCGCCTCTGACGGTAAGATGGAAATCAAACGCACCGTCTGTACACATTGCTCGGTGGGCTGCGCGGTGGATGCGGTGGTACAGAATGGCGTTTGGGTTCGGCAAGAGCCGGTTTTTGATTCACCGCTCAACCTTGGTGCGCACTGTGCAAAAGGTGCGTCGGTGCGTGAACACGGCCACGGCGAACATCGTCTCAAGTATCCGATGAAGCTGGTGAACGGTAAGTACCAGAAAATTTCTTGGGATCAGGCAATGTCTGAGCTCACGGAAAAGTTTTTGGCGTTGCGCAAATCGAGTGGGCCAGATTCTGTTTACTGGGTGGGCTCATCAAAACACAATAACGAACAAGCGTATCTGATGCGCAAGTTCGTTTCGATGTTCGGCACCAACAATACTGATCATCAGGCGCGTATTTGTCACTCCACGACAGTGGCGGGTGTCGCCAACACCTGGGGTTACGGGGCGATGACCAACTCGTACAACGATATGCAAAATGCAAAATGTGCGATGTATATCGGTTCCAATGCTGCTGAAGCCCATCCGGTTTCGATGCTTCACATGCTGCACGCGAAAGAAACTGGCGCAAAGATGATCGTTGTCGACCCACGCTTCACCCGAACCGCAGCAAAGGCGGACCAGTTTGTGCGTATCCGTTCCGGCTCAGATATCCCGTTTTTGTTCGGCATGCTATATCACATCTTCAACAACGGTTGGGAAGACAAAAAGTACCTGAATGATCGCGTCTTTGGCATGAACCAGATTCGTGACGAGGTCATGAAGAAATGGAATCCAAAGGCGGTGGAAGAGGCGTGTGGCGTACCGGAAGCGGAGGTCTACAAAGTTGCTGAAACAATGGCGATGAATCGTCCCTCGACGGTCGTTTGGTGTATGGGCCAGACCCAACATACCATTGGCAATGCGATGGTACGTGCATCATGTATTTTGCAGCTGGCGCTGGGCAACGTTGGTGTGTCAGGTGGCGGCACGAATATCTTCCGAGGTCACGACAATGTGCAGGGTGCAACCGACGTCGGGCCTAACCCGGATTCGTTGCCGGGTTATTACGGACTTGCCGAAGGTTCATGGAAACATTGGGCCAAGGTGTGGAACGTGGACTACGATTGGATCAAGGGGCAATACGCTTCCAAGGCCATGATGGAAAAGCCCGGCATGACGGTATCGCGCTGGATCGACGGTGTTCTTGAGAAGAATGAGCTGATCGACCAAGATTCCAACCTTAAGGCAATCGTCTATTGGGGGCACGCGCCGAATTCCCAGACGCGCGGTTTGGAAATGAAGAAGGCGATGGAAACCGTGGAATTGATGGTTATCATCGACCCATACCCAACGGCGTCTGCGGCAATGCCTGATCGTAAAGATGGCGTGTACCTGCTACCCGCCGCCACTCAATTTGAGTGCGCGGGGTCTTGCACGGCATCAAATCGCTCGATTCAATGGCGCGAGAAAGTAATAGAACCGTTGTTTGAGTCCCGTCCCGACCACGCCATCATGTATGACTTCGCCAAACGCATGGGTTTTGGCGATCAGTTCGTCGGAAAACGTGACGGTAAGCAGAACATCGCGGTTGTTAAAGTCGCGGCTGGGTACGAGGAGCCGGTAGTCGAAGACGTGCTACGCGAAATCAACAAAGGGACATGGACCATCGGTTATACAGGCCAGTCTCCTGAGCGTCTGAAAGCGCATATGCGCAATATGGATGCGTTCGATGTGCGCACACTACGTTGCACGAAGGATGTCATCGACAAAGAAACAGGCTACAACATGAATGGCGACTACTTCGGTCTGCCATGGCCTTGTTATGGTACGCCGGAGCTCAAACACCCGGGCTCGCCAAATCTCTATGACACGTCAAAACACGTTATGGATGGTGGTGGAAACTTCCGCGCCAACTTCGGGGTGGAGCGCGACGGCGTTTCGCTACTTGCGGAAGATGGCTCGCACTCCGTCGGAGCTGACATCACAACGGGCTACCCGGAGTTCGATCACGTGTTGATGAAAAAACTTGGATGGTGGGCGGAACTGACTGAAGCCGAACAGAAGGCTGCGGAAGGCAAGAACTGGAAGACCGACCTGTCCGGAGGCATCATCCGTGTAGCGATGAAGAATCACGGTTGCCATCCGTTTGGTAACGCAAAAGCGCGCGCGGTCGTATGGAATTTCCCGGACCCGGTGCCGATTCATCGTGAGCCGATTTACTCGCCGCGCCCGGATTTGGTGGCGAAGTACCCGAGCCACGACGACCGCAAAGCGTTCTGGCGCTTGCCAACATTGTACAAGTCCGTGCAGGAAAAGAATAAGGACATCAGCAAGCAGTTCCCGCTGATCCTGACATCCGGTCGACTCGTTGAATACGAGGGTGGCGGTGACGAGACGCGTTCAAACCCGTGGTTGGCTGAGCTGCAGCAAGAGAACTTTGTTGAGATCAACCCGAAAGACGCGGAGTCGCGCGGCATCAAGAACAATCAGTTCGTTTGGGTGCAGTCGCCAACCGGTGCCAAGATCAAGGTGAAGTCACTGATCACCGAGCGCGTCGCCCCCGGCACGACCTTTGTTCCGTTTCACTTCGCGGGCTGGTGGCAGGGTGCCGACTTGCTGGACAGGTATCCGAAGGGTGCTGCGCCAATTGTGCGGGGCGAAGCGGTCAATACCGCTACCACCTACGGTTATGACTCAGTGACGATGATGCAGGAAACAAAGACCACGTTATGCCAAGTCGTGGCGGCTTAACAACACGGATAAAAGGAGAAAATCATGGCAAGAATGAAGTTTATCTGTGATGCCGAGCGCTGTATTGAATGCAACGGCTGTGCAACTGCCTGTAAAAACGAGCACGAGGTACCCTGGGGTGTTAATCGTCGGCGCTTGATTACGGTGAATGACGGCAAACCCGGGGAGCGTTCGATATCGGTGGCGTGTATGCACTGCTCTGACGCACCTTGTATGGCAGTATGCCCGGTGGATTGCTTCTACAAGACCGAAGAAGGTGTTGTATTGCATGACAAGGATCTTTGCATTGGTTGTGGTTATTGTTTCTACGCCTGTCCGTTTGGTGCTCCGCAGTTCCCGCAAGCTGGTGCCTTTGGCCTGCGTGGCAAGATGGACAAGTGCACGTTCTGTGCCGGTGGGCCGGAACAAAACCACAGCAAGGCGGAGTTCACCAAATACGGACGCAATCGCATCGCGGAAGGCAAGTTGCCGGCGTGTGCCGAAATGTGCTCCACCAAGGCGCTACTTGCCGGTGACGGGGCGGTAATCGAGTCTATCTACAAAACTCGTGTCCAACGCCGCGGTAAAGGTGATGAGATTTGGGGTTGGGCGATGGCTTACAAGCGCTCCGATGCGCCGGCAGTCGGAGTCAAGTCATGATGATCCGCAAGCTTGGATTGACATTTGTTGGCTGCGCAGTTTTCGCCTTTGCTGGGTGTGGTGAAATCGACCAAAAAGCCAAAGTTGAAAAGGTCTATGCTGGCAAGAAGGACACCCGCGCGTTTGAGGACACGCGTTTTGGCGGGGATCGCCGAAAGTGGGAGGCCACGCTAGCGGAGCGTAGCAAGGCACAAAATGAGTACTTGCGCACCGAGCCCCGCACTGAGACCAAGTAATGCACCGATTTCAAGGAGTAAAAGAATGAAAACAACTTGGTGGTGTTCGCGCCAGACAAACTGGCGGTTGTTGGCAGGAATGGCCGTATCGTTAGCAGTTTCGTCGGGCGCTTTGGCGCAGAAAGCCCCTGCGACAGCTGCCGCACCGACGGTTGCAGTGCCAGTTGCCGCTCCTGAAGCAGTACCGGCGGCAAAACCCGCGCCGGCTTTGCCTGCGGGAAGTACGGCACAGCCTGGCTGGAACATTCCGCCGAAATGGTCAGACGTTGAGCTAAAGCCACAGTACGCTTCCGTCCCCGGTCGTGAGATGAATGTGTTGCTAGAAGACAAGGGGCAGTGGTGGCGTACCATTCGCAACGGACCGGTGACGTTTTACGGCGGAATCCTCATGCTTGTCGTGCCGACGTTGTTGCTTGCATTCTTCGCCGTGAAGGGGCCGTTTAAGCTGCACGGTGCGCTCTCTGGAAAACTGATCGAGCGGTTTAACTCCGCTGAACGGATGGTGCACTGGACAATGGCGCTGTCGTTTGTGGCGCTCTCGGTATCGGGATTGATACTGTTGTTCGGCAAGTACCTCCTGCTGCCGGTGTTTGGTGCGTCCGTGTTTGCGTGGACAGCACAAGTAATGAAGGCGGTACATAATTTCATCGGACCGCTCTTTATCTTTTCGCTGGCGGCATTTTTTATTCTGTACGTGCGCGACAATTTCCTCAAGTCCCACGACTTTATCTGGCTCTCCAAGTTTGGCGGCTTGCTCTCGGACAAAGAGATTCCCTCCGGTCGTTTCAACGGGGGTGAAAAAGTTTGGTTCTGGTTATCGATCGTGGTGTTGGGTATCGTCATTAGTGCATCAGGACTGATCCTTTTGTTTCCGAACTGGGATAGCACGCGGGAACTTATGGCAGAAGCTAACCTTGTTCACGGCGTGATCGCGATTCTCTTTATGGCCGCCTCCCTCGCGCACATCTATATGGGCACAATCGGCACACAAGGTGCCTATCAGGGCATGCGTGAAGGTTATGTTGATGAAACTTGGGCCAAGGAGCATCACGAGATATGGTACAACGATGTCCGGGCTGGCAAGGCTGTGCAAAAACCTGTTGGCGCGGCGCAGCCTGCTGCCGGTGACGATTGAGGAGCGAGAGATGAAATTTAAATCGCTCGTACTCGCAGCCTGCCTTTCTTCCGCCAGCGGCTACAGCGCCGCCAAACTTCCTCCGTC
>JBEILF010000157.1:0-6105 GCA_040379385.1 Burkholderiales bacterium
CACCGATCATCGCTACTCCCTGCGGCAGGCTGCCATTCGACTGTGGCCTTTGGGTGGATTTGACGGGATATTGATCGACCGCGAACAACACCGTGCGCCGGTCGGAAATCGTCGCCAGTTTGTGTGCGGTGGAGGCATCCAAACCAAACGCGAGGTTGATCACGCTGTAGGGCATCTCCCATTCGCCGCCGGTGGTCGTTCCAAGCAGAGCGTGATAAAACTCAAGCGAGGCTTTCATGTCCCGGCAACCCATCACCGCGATAAACAGGCGGTCAACCCAGCACTTGGCCATCGGCAAATCACTCGACGGTAGATCGCCGCGAATCTCGTTCAGGTAGATCGCTTCTCCCCCGGGACCCCTTGCCTGCATCGGATACAACATGTCAGTAAACGAAAGTGCTTTTGGTGCGGCGATGATGGGTGTGCCCGCCGCAAGTAAGCGCGCGTACATCGCGTCGGCATCCTTCACCGATAACTCCAAGGCGGCCCACCCGTAGTGTGTCCCGGGGTGATAACCCGCCGGGTCGGCCTGTTCAATTAGCCGCAGGTAGACCGGCGAACCGCTGGGCGGCTGCATGACCACACTCTTGGCTCCTGCCAGCGCCGGGGCTTCCCACGCTTCCGCTTCCGCTTTGCCGACCGTTCCGGTATGAACAACCGTTTGCTCGAACAGATCGCGGTAAAGCAATAACGCCTGATCAAGAGCCGGCACGCAGACGGTACCGTGCAAGAGCCTGGGTCCACTCATTTCAATACTCCTGGATTCATGATGTTTTGGGGGTCAAGCTGCTTCTTGATGGCATCAAACAGCGCCAGCGCAGCCGGATTGCGGCCTTCGCGATAGGTGTAGAACTTGCCGATCTGGAAATGAGTGCCACCCAAACTCCGCATCAGACGGGCAGTTTCGGCCTTTAATGCGCCAACTGCCGCCGTGGCGCTGGGGTTTGCCGCTGGCTCACCACACTTCTTCAGGTAGTCGGCTTCCACGACACGTTTGTGATAAGCCGTGTGGGAGTCATTCCAGTAGAACACCGGTTCGATCAAGTATCCCTGCTGCGCGACAGTTGTGCAGAGATAACCAATCCGTATTTGGTGCACCTCGAGCAACGCTTGTTTCGCAGCAAAAAACGCCTGAATCTCCGTGAACGCACGTTGCGCGGTGCTATGGGGGAAGATGGCGTGAACCGGTACCCAGCGTTCACCAGCAGGACCCAGCATAGAATTCGGCGGCGAAAACGGCATCGCCCGCAACGCCTTGGGAAACGAGTTCTCGGTAGCCCGCCCCTTCGCCGCAAAAATCCTTTTCGCCGCCTCTACTTTCGCCGCGACCTCACCAGCGGTCTTGCCTTCAATGGATACGTGCGCAGAGTATTTGTCCTCGCCAACAAAGTCGCGCCCCGACTTCACCAAACCCAGACCAGCCATGACGCCGGACTGTTTGACGACCTTGAGCAGTGTTTCTGCGTCGGCCAACAAGCTCATGCGCTTCTTGCGTTGCTCCAACAACACGGGATCAAAGGAAAAACACTCCGCGGCAATATCGGTGCGTGAAATTTCTGACATCGCTTCAATCATCGCGGTCGGATTATCGAATTCAGCCGAGACAAAATCGATTTCAACCTCGCGCGCAATCAGTTTGAAGGTCGCCCTTGCCTTGATACCAAGTGCACCTGCATCGCCAACAAACAGACCGGTCATGTCCGGACCGAAATAACGAATGAACGGCTTGGTACTAACGCCGGCCGCCGCACTACCCGTGGTCAGAACAGAACCGTCGGCCAACACCACATCCAGCGACAACACACTATCGCCAACACTGCCATGTTCACCAGAACCTAAAAACACGCTGCACTGCGACAGCGCGCCGCCAATGGTTGAACGCAACCCCGATAGCGGACCCCAATAGGGGGTACGCAAGCCATGCGGTTTTAGCAAATCGTTTAGCGTCGCCCAGTACATACCGGTCTCGACGGTGACATAACGATCAACGGTGTTGAGCTCGACCAATTTGTCCATGCGCGTCAAATCAATCAACGCCGAACCCTTGCGTCTGGCCAGGTAACCATCGGTATAACTCAACCCACCGCCACGCGGCACCATCGCCACATCTGCAGCAGCAAGTGTTTTCACCACGGTCTGCAACTCATCCACGGTACGCGGTGACACCACCGCCGAAAGGGCCTCGCCTTGGCTGAAAACATCTTGTGCGTAGAAATCGAGCGTTGCTTCGTCGGCCGCCACCGCCCCGGCACCGAGCGCTACCTGTAGTGCCGTGAACCACGCTGGTCTGGCCGCAGGCCTGATTGCCTGCGTCGCGTATTCGTTTAGGGTTTCCGCCATGTTCTGACTCCGGTTGACTGCTGGCTTGCCGACCATGTCGCCTCAACAAGGCCGAGTGTGTTTGCCAATGCGTCGACGATACGTACCCGCTCCGGCTCGTCGTCACATTGGATCGTGATGCGACCATCGTATTCGGCCAGCGCCGAGTAAATTTGATCGGCCAATGCCGCCCGCCAAAGTGGCGCGAACAAAGCGCCAACGCGAAGAATTTCCACAACCTCGGGATGCAGGCGCACGGGTGCCGGCGCATCCACCTTACGCACGGCGGCGGTGGTGGGCTGCTGCCATGGCCAGAACAGCGCCTTCATCCGTGCCCAGTTCCATGCGGCGAGCAGATGCGCGCCAGTTGAGTGCGGCATCAGATCTGGCAACTGAGAAATAAACTGCGCACGCTCTGCCTCGTTGAGCAGCATCGGATTGTGCAGGCGCACCTGCTCGCACTGCGGCCCCACATTGTTTTCAGCTGACATCTGTGCCAGCGCTGCGGCAATTGCGCCGGCCGCGCCATCGGCGGTGACAGAAAAACGTGTCACACCAAGCGCCTGCAAAACCTCCAACACTGATTGTGCAACCGCGCCCACTGTAACGGCCTCCACCGACCAAACTTGCGACGCGCCGTGCCCGGGTAACTCCGGCGCAATCACTGGTGACCCGTGTGGTACCTCAACTGGAATTCTGGCCGGGGTGCCAATCTCGCTCAGATGCACCACGACCAACGAACTCGCAAGATCGCCGCCATTCGTGGCGATCAGCGCACACATCGACCCATGAGTCGTGTCAAACACTCGCCGCCGAGTTGAAACCGCACCAAACACCGCAGCGCCCGCATTCAGGCGGCTTGCATTGGCGGCGTGGGAGGCGATAAATGCATCAGTGCGTTCGATCAGCGCCGCTGGCCCGCCGTTGACAATTTCAGCCACCACGTTTGTCGGCAATCCTTGTAGACGCGGCAAATGCGTGGCGAGCACATCCTCGGCACGGTAGAAGATGCACGTCTCAACCGTCAGCCGCGCTGCGGCCGTCGCGTCGTCGTACAAGAAAGGCGCGCGGTAGCCAGCACGATAACCGTCCCCAGCGTCGAGGATGTCGAGCACATCACCGCTGAGCCGCTCTGTTGACGGTGCCGGATAGGCCATACGCGCGGATTTTGTCGCTGTGTTCCACGGGAAAAACAGATGCTGCTCGCGCAGGCGCGCCCACAACCACAATAGGTGGCTGCCGTCCCATTGCGGCTCGAACGGCGGCAGATACCCATTCAGCAGTAGCTGACGTTCTTCGGCATTGAATCGCGCATAACCATCACAGATCAATCCCGCTACACGCGCCGGAAAGTCGAGGGCAAATCGCAGCGCGGTCACCGCGCCGGTATGAACACCGTTTACGATCACGCGCTCGATACCAAGCGCATCCAGCAACGCACTCAGGGCGGCGGCATAGTCCGGGATGGTCGGCTGAGCGAGCGGTAGCGGATCGGAGTAGCCAAAGCCCGGCGTATCTGGCGCGAACACCGAATAGTGCGCCGACAGGCGCTCAATCCAAGCAATTAACGCACGCGAATTTTGCGGTGACTGGTGCAGCAACAACACCGCGGGCCCACTTCCGGCAAAACGCACCAACACCCGCCGCCCGGCAACATCGATGAACTGGGCTGATATCGGGTGCGTGGAAACAGCGGAGGAAGATATCGACATGCGCAAAGAGTCCGGTAACAACGCCCGGAAGGAACAAACCACCGTGAATAATTTGTCCGGACAACTTTCATTCTAGCGACAAACAGTCAGTACTACAATCGCCAACAACGACTAGTCCGAAACTTTTCCCTCATCTATCAGCGTCCGCTGATAAATCACCCCATTGCGAAACCAATGCCAAGTACGGCTGCGCTTATCGTTGGTCTGGTTGATGACAATGAGCTCATACAAATATGCATCTGGTGTATCGTGGCGCTGCCATGTAAGCACGGTGGATAACTCATCCACCGACCAAGCCTTGCCGCGAATCAATTCGTTGTCCCAATACAACACGCCACTGCGGCACACCCCCGGATATTCGCCGCGCGTCTCGCGTCCATCATCCCACCAAAAATGATTCTTCTGAGTGTACTGGTGCGGGCCTGTTTGCGGAAATCGCACTTCAATGCGGGAGTGATGCCGGTCAAGCGTTTTGCCTTGCGAATCTACCAGGTGGTAGGTGCCTTCCCAGACGCCGTTATGCCTGAGCAAATCTGGCATGGACTGTTTGATTGAATTCATTGCGTACCCTGTTTTAGTCAGCAGCTTCAAGATGGATTACAGCCACATTTACTCTTTGCACAGTAGCGTTGTAGAAATCCAACGAGTTGTGAGGGTTGCCGACTGTTTCACGTCATTGTCTTGACAGCGTCAGTCGATGAGACTAAATTTGTCCGGACAACTATTTGTCCGGACAAATTTAGTCTGTCCTGCAACAAAATACAAGTTAAGTTTCAGTAGCGCCCTCGAAACGATAGCGTGGCGACATCTGACTTTGTTTACCGGACTTGGTCACGCTGTAGCCCATGACTTCTACACAAGCCACAAGCCACAACTCACAAACTAGACAACCGGAGTTCCTGATGAACCAATCATTGAATCAACCAGGCCAAGCCAGCCTTGGCAAATTTAGCGTGATGCACATTGCAGTGGCACTGGCGGTTTCCGCGCTGTCGATCGACTCCGCAACGGCACAAGGCACCGCCGCCAAGCCGGAGGCGAAAGCGGACGATAAACTCGAAAACATCGTTGTGACCGCGCAGCGGCGTGAGGAGGAGTTGCAAAAGGTTCCAGTTGCGATCACGACCCTGTCGGCAAAAGACTTGGAGCAAAAGCAGATTCGCCGTCTGGACGACATGAAGTTTGAAGTGCCAAACATGGTGATCGAACCCGCCACCGGTACCTCATCGGCGGCGAAGATCTTTATGCGCGGTGTTGGTACTGACGAATCGTTGTTCTCCGCCGACCCGTCGGTCGCCATATACATCGACGACGTCTATATGCCGCGCATGACGGGTGCGCTGCTTGATATGTTTGACGTCACCCGCATCGAAGTTTTGCGGGGGCCGCAGGGCACGCTGTACGGTCGCAACGCACCGGGCGGTGCAGTTCGGTACGTAACAGCGAAGCCCACCGGCGCTGAAAAGTTCGACGTCGAAGGCCGCGTTGGCAACTTCCATCGATTGGATGTGCGTGCGTCGGTTAGCACCAAGCTGTCCGAAGGGGTCGATGCCACTTTCGGCGTGATGTCCAAAGCGCGTGACGGATACCTCAAAGACATCACCAACGGCGGCAAGGTAAATGACGAACAGATCTACGGTGCCCGCGGAAGCATCGGTTTCAACATGGGCAGTACGCGGGTGACCGTGGCGGGAGATTTATTGAGACAACGTAGCGGTCCGCAGTACGCGAGTGGCGTCATCGACGCCGCAGCAGCAGCACGTTTTAATCGGCCAATCAATAATGCCGACGGCAACTTGCTAACCATCGAAACCAACTTGCCACCGGGTGCCGGTCGCAACGACCTCGATCAAAGCGGATTGTCGGTGGTGACGTCGACTGATTTTGAATCGGTCGAGTGGCGCAATATTTATGCCTATCGCAAGATGGACAATGCGCTGGCAATCGATCTCGATGGGACGGCGCAGACCCGCTTCCATTTGTTCCAAGACCAGCGGCAGAGCCAGAATAGCCTTGAATCGCAACTGATCTCGACCGGAAAAGGCGCACTGTCTTGGACAGCCGGTTTGTTTGC
>JBEILF010000158.1:0-6089 GCA_040379385.1 Burkholderiales bacterium
AAAAAATACTTTTCTCAGTGTGGCAAGGGGTCGCATCGGTGTGGCAAGGGGTCGCCGTGACAAAGGGTCGCGCAGCCTCGCCCCTCGCAGCGACATGACAAGGGGTCGCAATGACAAGGGGTCGCAGTGACAAGGGGTCGCCGTGACAAGGGGTCGCGCAGGCAGGCCACCGGCTAGGGCCGAACGCAACAACTAATAGCGCCGGTGGGGCCACACAAATTTTTTTATTAAAAATTTTTTCGTAATAAGATATGCGGCATGAAATCCATCATCTACGAACCCCGCCCCGGTCTGACCGCAACGGAAGCGCGGCTAGAAGCAATTTATAACGCCGCTAAGAAAGGGCTAAAAGGCGATAATCTTGCGCTGGCCTCCGGCATGCTGCCCGAGGAATATCGCAGGTTGTGCCAAGATGATCCGGTCGCGGAATACGCCGCAATGAAAGGGCGCGCAGACGGTGAACTGGCTGCGTCAGAACTGTTGCACGCCGCCGCCGCAGCGGGCGACTCCAAGGCGGCGCTGGCGATCTTGCAGCATGTGCATGACTGGGCCGCTACAACCAAACAGCAAATGAACGTCACGCATACGACTATCAGCATCACAGCCGCAATCGAACAGGCGCAACAGAGGATAGAGCATGCAGAAGCCAATCTACGACTCGGACGGGGAACAGTTATTGATGTCGAGGCTGTGGAGCCTCGCAGACAACCCTGAGAAGTTCGTACTGTTTGCTTTCCCTTGGGGGCAAGCCAACACGCCCCTAGCGGCGCACAGTGGCCCCCGCAAGTGGCAGCGCGAGGTGCTGCGGTCTATTACTGAGCACATCGCCGAGAACAAAGGCGCGGTGCAGATGGACACGCTACGGCAAGCGGTAGCAAGCGGGCGGGGTATTGGCAAATCGGCGCTAGTCAGTTGGCTGATCCTGTGGATGCTATCGACGCGGATCGGGTCAAGCGTCATCGTGAGCGCGAACAGCGAGGCGCAGTTGCGTTCAGTCACTTGGGGCGAGTTGACCAAGTGGACGACCATGCTGATTAACTCGCATTGGTGGGAGATCAGCGCAACCAAGCTGATGCCCGCGCAGTGGCTCACAGAACTGGTCGAACGCGATCTGAAGAAAGGAACGCGCTACTGGGCAGCGGAAGGCAAGCTGTGGTCAGAGGAGAACCCTGACTCCTACGCTGGTGTCCACAACATGGACGGGATGATGCTGATTTTTGATGAAGCCAGCGGTATTCCCGACCCTATATGGGCGGTCGGCGCGGGCTTCTTCACAGAGAACATCCTCGACCGCTACTGGTTCGCTTTTAGCAACCCCCGGCGCAATCAGGGCTACTTCTTTGAGTGCTTCAACAGCAAGCGGGATTTTTGGCAAACCAAGAATATCGACTCACGCACAGTTGAAGGAACGGACAAACAGGTTTACGCTCAGATTATCGCTGAGTACGGCGAGGATAGTCCGCAAGCCAAGGTAGAGGTCTATGGCGAGTTCCCGGCTCAGGGCGACGATCAATTCATCTCGCCGCGTGTGGTGGACGATGCGTTCGCTAGAGAGCGACACAACGACCTCTCCGCTCCAATTGTCCTTGGAGTTGACCCCGCCCGAGGGGGAACCGACTCAACTGTCATTGCCGTTCGACAAGGACGAGACATTATTGCCGTCAAACGGTTCCACGGCGACGACACCATGACGGTTGTCGGGCATGTCATTGAGGCAATCGAAGAGTACAAGCCTGTTCTGACCGTAATTGACGAAGGTGGGCTGGGTTACGGCATCCTTGACCGGCTAACTGAGCAGCGTTATAAGGTCAGGGGGGTCAACTTTGGCTGGAAAGCCAAAAATCAGATCATGTGGGGCAACAAACGGGCCGAATTGTGGGGCGATATGCGCGAATGGCTCAAATCTGCCTCAATTAAGACCGACCGGATGCTCAAAAACGACCTGACAGGCCCAAAAACTAAGCCCGATAGCAGCGGGAAGATATTTTTGGAGTCCAAAAAGGACATGAAGTCGCGCGGACTGGCGTCTCCTGACGCTGCGGACGCTATTGCGGTCACTTTTGCGTTCCCGCTGGCCCACCGCGAGTACAATGCGCCCTTGCGGCGTCCAATGTCCCCTAGAGGGGTCACTAACTCTTGGATGGGATCATAATGGGTAACACTAAATCTATCGGCATTGCGTACTCAGATCAAAACATCAGTGGGTCGCAGTACATTCTTTCTGATGAACAGTTGGGCTACACAACCGCTGCGCAAGGCGCGGTTACGCAATTAACTGATAAATCCACCGCCGTGACGCTTAATAAATCGATGGGGCGCGTCACGATGGTTAACACATCGCTTGCGTCAAACGCTGCGGCTACGTTTCAGCTAAACAACAACCTAATTGGCCCGAACGACACGCTTATCGTTAACGTCAGCGGCGGCGGCACGGTGGGTGCGTATATCTCTTATGTGTCCAGCATGACCGCTGGCTCGGCGCAATTGACTTTGCGTAACCTAACAGCAGGCCCGCTGTCCGAAGCGGTAATCGTAAACTACTCAATCGTTCACGGTCAGTAATAAACCCCCCAATGGGGTCACTAACTCTTGGATGGGATCATGATATGCCGGGAGGCGCGGCTAGAGGTTTTGCCAAAGGTGTTTACGGTATTGGACGCCGAGAAACGCTATACCCCGGCGAAGACGACTACTTTAAGCAAAACCCGCACGTTGCGGGGATGGCGGCGGAAGACGACCACATCATCATGAACCCGTACAGCAAACTCTCCGAAAAGGAAAAGGATGCTGTACTGCTAAATGAAGCTGCGCGGGTGCATATGCGCAAAGGGTTGATTGACGCACCGAGATACGATCTGACACCGGAGCAAACTGAACGGTTGCAAGGCTACTCATCCAACATGGATGACATTCGACAGACACTAGCGGCGCGGATTCTATCCGGCGACCCGTCTGCTGGAAAAGCCACCCCCGAACAGTTAGAGTACGCGCAAAGGTTGCGCAGATTTATGGGGGTTGAATGAGCTATGCCAAAAAACACTTTGGCACCTAAGCGGTTAAACCAGTTAGAAGAGTTGCTGGAAAAAACAGCTAAGTACCCGCAGTACGGGGAGTTGGTTGACTACCTGACTCAACGGGAAATGATGCCTCCGATTGAGCAAAAGCATTTGGGAAGTAGTACAGCGGGGCGGTTTGTCAAAAATGGTTTTTTTGGCGACCAAACATTACCAAAAACGGGCGTTATTGAAGTTAACTACGGCGCAGACCCCGGCGCCGTGCTGCATGAACTTACACACGCCGCAGACGATCAATTAAGGGCGCAATACACGCAAACACATAATAGAAAATTATTCTTAACGCCGGAAGAAAAACAATTCATGTCGGCGTTTCAAAAATTGGTTTACGATCCAACCGCTTATCATGGCAACCCCGCGAAATGGCCTCGCGCACAACTTGCCAATAAGTTGTCGCCGGAATGGACAAAGAAAAACAGTGGTTACAGATCGGGGGATCATGAATTGGCTGCGTGGGGTGTGGATTCTACGGCAACGCGCAATAGAGACTACAACCCACCACTGCATCTTGACCCTACAATGGCGACTGAGTTCTTGATTATGACGGACTTGGCTAGGCGAGCAAAGAAATGAGCAAGGAAATGCTTGATACGATGCGCGACCGTCTAAAGACGGCTATTGCAGCGTATAGCGACTCACGCGAAGATGAGCTAGACGATCTTCGCTTTATGGCAGGCTCGCCCGACAACCAGTGGCAATGGCCCGCTGATGTGCTGGCGACTCGCGGCGCGGTGCAGGGTCAAACGATCAACGCACGCCCCTGCCTGACCATCAACAAGCTGCCCCAGCACGTTCGACAGGTCACTAACGACCAGCGTCAGAACCGGCCCAGCGGCAAGGTCATCCCCGCAGACGATAAAGCCGACCCCGAGGTCGCTGAAATCTTTAACGGACTGGTGCGGCATATCGAGTATATGTCGGACGCTGATGTGGCGTATGACACCGCATGCGACAACCAAGTCACCTACGGCGAAGGCTACATCCGCCTGCTGACTGAATACTGCGATGAAAATACGTTCGATCAGGACATTCGGATCGGGCGTATTCGCAATTCGTTTTCGGTCTACATGGACCCAATGATTCAAGACCCCTGCGGTTCAGATGCGCAGTGGTGCTTCATTACCGAGGACATGACCAAGACCGAGTACGAACGCATGTACCCGGACGCGCAGCCTATCACCAGCATTATGTCGCAAGGCATTGGTGACCAAGCCTTGTCGATGTGGATTACGCAAGAAACGATTCGGATTGCTGAGTATTTCTACTACGAACAAAAGCAAGAAACGCTGAATCTGTATCCCGGCAACGTGGCTTATTTCAAAGGCACGCCGGAAGACAAACAGATGCAGATGATGGGCTTGAAGCCCATTAAATCGCGTCAAGCTGACCGCAAACAGGTTAAGTGGTGCAAGACCAACGGCTACGAAGTTCTTGAAGAACGGGACTGGGCCGGTAAATGGATTCCTGTCGTCCGAATCGTTGGAAACGAGTTTGAAGTCGATGGGCAGATGTACATTTCCGGTCTTGTGCGCAATGCCAAGGACGCGCAGCGGATGTACAACTACTGGGTGAGCCAAGAAGCAGAAATGCTTGCTTTGGCACCCAAAGCACCGTTCATTGGCTACGGTGGGCAGTTTGAAGGCTACGAACAGCAGTGGAAAACGGCCAACACAACCAATTGGCCGTATTTAGAGGTAAATCCTGACGTTACAGACGGTCAGGGTGGGGTGCTGCCGTTGCCCTCACGGTCACAGCCTCCAATGGCCTCCAGTGGCTTGTTGCAAGCCAAGATGGGCGCAGCCGACGACATCAAGGGCGCGACTGGGCAATACGACTCTAGTATTGGCGCGACATCCAACGAACGCTCAGGCAAAGCGATCCTTGCGCGAGAGCGTCAGGGCGACACCGGCACTTATCACTTCGTAGACAACCTTGCGCGTGGCGTGCGGCACATCGTGCGGCAGATCATCGATATGGTGCCTAAGATTTACGACACGCAGCGCATCGCCCGTATCGTGGGTCTTGACGGTGAAACCGATATGGTCAAGATCAACCCGGAACAGCAAGAGCCGGTGCGTAAGATTCAGGATGAAACCGGCGTTGTGATCGAGAAGATTTACAACCCGAGCGTTGGCAAATACGACGTAGTGGTCACCACTGGGCCGTCCTACATGACCAAGCGTCAGGAGTCGATGGAGGCTATGTCGCAAATCCTGCAAGGCAATCCTGAGTTGTGGACAATTGCTGGCGATCTGTTTGTGAAGAACATGGACTGGCCGGGAGCGGCTGAGATGGCCGAGCGTCTGCGCAAGACCATTGATCCTAAGTTGCTTGAAGATCAGGACGATCCTCAACTGCAAGCTGCCAACCAGCAGATTGAGGCAATGGGTCAAGAGATGGAAGGCATGCACAAGATGCTCCAAAACATCAGCAACTCGATGGAGTTCCAAGAGTTGAAGATTAAGGAGTATGACGCTGAGACTAAGCGCATCAGCGCGGTCGCAGCAGGCATGCAGCCTGAGCAAATTCAGGAAATCGTCATTCAGACTTTGCGCGATGTGATGGAGCTTGGTACGCAGATGCCGGGTGGCCCGCCCGAGGAGATGATGCCCGAGGAGCAAATGATGTCGCCTGAAGAGCAGATGATGCCCGAAGAGCAGATGATGCCTCCTGAAGGAATGCAATGAGTTGCGCCAAATTTGTAGGGGCGTTGTTCTTAGCTCGGGATGTGGCGCATAGCGTCCATCTGAACACCCGCTCCTTTTCCAAACACTCCGCGCTTAACGAGTTCTACGACAACATCGTGGACTTGGCTGACAAGTTTGCCGAAGCGTATCAGGGCAGGCATGGGCTGATTGGGCCTATCACGCTGCAATCGGCAAAGAAGACCACCAACATCTTGGAGTTCTTGCAGGACTCTCTCGCAGAGGTGGAGAAAATGCGGTATGACGTATGCGAAAAGACGGACACGCCCATTCAGAACATCATTGATGAGATTGTGGGGCAGTACCTGTC